>JALWME010000038.1 GCA_027083995.1 Sulfurovum sp. | reverse complement strand
AGAGTACTTCATGTTTGCCATAGCCAAAGAGAGGGCGTTTACCCTCAACATGTCCCATCATTACTACTTCTATGACTTTGATGGGGAAGTGAGTGTTTACATTGGTATTTTGAGGTACATAACCTATCTGTGTGAGGCTCTGTTTGGGTGCTTTTCCAAGTACGGTAATGCTACCTTCTGTATAGTCATTCATACCTAGTATGAGTTTGAGTAGGGTAGACTTACCTCCACCATTTGGGCCAATAATCGCTAAGAAATCTTTCTCTTCTACTTTTAGGTTGATATTTTCCAAGACAAGCTCTTTATCATAAGCGAAGCTAAGATTTTTTATCTCTATTATTGTCATATTAGTTTTGTCCAGCAATGGTTTTAGTGATGTTTATAAGGTTATCAGACCAGTTGGATGCCATTGGGCTTATTTTGACTACAGGAATGTGTAGTTCATTAGCGATGATTTTAGCAGAGGCATCAGAAAACTCTGGCTGGGTAAAAATAGCAGTCACTTTCTCTGCTTTTGCTTTTTTGATGAGCGTAATTAATTCTTTTGGCTTAGGGTTTTTACCTTCTACCTCTACAGCAATTTGTGTTAAGTTATACTCTTGTGCAAAGTAACCCCATGAAGGGTGAAAGACCATAAAGGTACGGCTTTTACCAAGTATAGAAAGTATGTGCTTTATTTGTACGTCTGTATGTTTTACAGAAGCTAAAAAAGTATCTAAATTATGTTTGAAATATGTGGTATGCTTTGGATCTTTTTTGATTAAGGCTTCATAGATATTTTGTGCAATGATTTTAACATTGGCAGGACTAGTCCAAATGTGCGGATCCTTGCCTTCATGTTCATGCACATGATGATATTTGTTATGAGTTTGTGGCATGTCTATTTTTGTGATGCCATTAGATATATCTATGATCTCCATTTTGGTATTGAGATTTTTAAATTTAGGTAGCCAGACATGTTCAAACTCTACATCCATAGCCAAATAAAGGTCTGCTTTTGCAATGGCAGTCATCTGTGAAGGCTTAGGCTCATAGGTATGTGGGGAGTTTCCTGGTTGCACCATCAGAGTGATAGATACCTTATCCCCACCTATTGCTTTAAGAAATGTTTGTTGGGGCAAGATGCTTACAATAGCATTGATATTAGAAAAAATATATGATGTTGAGAGTAAAAATAAAAGTGTGATTTTTTTCATACGTGGATTATAGCGAAATAGTGATAATATGTGTCATGAAAGATATATAAAAATCAAAGCTAATTAAAGTAAACATCAAAATCATTTTTTATATTTTTGTTTTTATGGGCATATCTGTTACAGCATTTGTTGGTTAAAAAAAGGGGTTTATACTCTTATGGATTAAACTATATAAAATATTTTGCTATACTTATCTGTAATATATAGATTTATGGAAGAGGGGGTATATGTTATGTTTACTAATGAAAGACGGCATGTGAGTGATATTTCTTATCATGAAGATGAAGTAAAATTAGCAAAAAAAATGATAGATACATTAAGAACAAC
>JALWME010000037.1 GCA_027083995.1 Sulfurovum sp. | reverse complement strand
AGTCCCCATCAATTTTGTCTTCAAAAGGTATAATCTGTCCCAGATAGTGCAATACACTCTATCTCTACCAATGCATTTTTTGGTAAAGTTTTCACAGCTACAGTACTCCTTGCTGGTTTATGTTCTCCAAAATATTTGGCATAAATTTCATTGACTTTGGCAAAATCATCCATATTTGCTAAAAATATAGTCGTTTTAATGACATGAGACAAACTAGAGTCTCCTGTATTAAGTACAGCCGAAAGGTTTTTCATCACTTGTTCTATTTGTTCTTCTACACCACCTGAAAGCATTGTACCATCTGGTAACAGGGCAATCTGTCCAGAAGTATAAATGATACCATTTGCCACCATAGCTTGAGAATATGGACCTATCGCCTGAGGTGCGTCATTTGTTGATATGATTGTCATTGCCTATCCTTTAATTTCTTTCATAAAATATATATGATGTTGAGTAGTCAGAAAATTCAAAATAAACTTTCTTTTCTCCTGCATCTTTCTTGCCGTTCATGTTTAAATCATCAATACCATACCCATAACGGTAAGGTCTATCTGTATCATTCGTCGTACCCTTGGCAGTTGAGAGTTTATCTATATTTATAAACTTATGCACAAGTTTGTCTCCTGCATAGATATCTAACACACCATTGGTACCTGTCCAGTTTTGAATTGAGCGGCTAAGAGAATTTTGTGTCTCTTGTGTACAGCCTGCAAAAAATAACATTATTGTAGAAGTAAGTAATATTTTTAGTCTCATCATTTCTCCTTATACTATAATTATAACCTATTATACTTTTGGCATTCCAAATTTCTGTGTAACAAGTTCACCTTCATCATTAAAATAGAGATAATATAGCTTATCTTTTGTCACACTAAGCCCTGCTAAATATCTCAATGCCAAGTTAGCTTGAAGTGAACCTATATGCATCACTATAGGTGCAGTAATACCTCCAGGTTTATGGTCTGAAATGTTAAATACTTGAAAGTTTGCCTCTTCAAAGAAGCAGACTTGCCCGTTAAACTCTTCTACTGAAGCATAAATCCAAGGTGTTTTCGTTTTCTTGGCATATTTATCTATCTCTTCTCGTACAGAGAGATTATCAGTGGCATCAAGTATTAAATCATAGCTATTCTCCATCTCCTTGAAATCATCAAAAGCCATATCAAAAGCTACAGTTTTAACAAAAGGATTTTTAGACTCTATTAAAGTGGCTATAGTTTTAGCTTTACTTTTTCCCTCATCGTCAAGTATAAAGGCTATTTGTCTATGTATGTTATGATTTGAAACAATATCAAAGTCTATCAAGTGTATCTCACCAATACCTGAGGTACCTAATGCCTGTGCCAATGTTGAGCCAAGACCACCTGCACCTATAATAGCTATTTTTTTATTCTGAAGAGATTTTTGTGTTACCTCACCCCATAATTGTATCTGTCTGTTAAAGTATTCATTTTGTGTCATCGTAAATCTCCGCGCTCTCTTAATTCTCGCTCAAAACCCCACGCCTTTCTATGCTCTATTACTTCTG
>JALWME010000036.1 GCA_027083995.1 Sulfurovum sp. | reverse complement strand
AGAGGATGAATGCCAGTAAAAAATTTGCAAAAGGTCCTGCAAGTAAAATGACTATACGTTGCCAAGGTTTCTTGGCATTATAAGAGTCCTCATCAAAACTTTTTTTTGTAGGATCAGCATCATCCTGTCCTTTCATCTTGACATACCCACCAAGAGGTATGGCAGAGATGCTCCATTGTGTTTTACCAATCATACGAGAGTAAAGCTTTTTGCCAAACCCTATGCTAAATACATCAACCTGTACGCCAAAAAAGCGTGCCGCAGTAAAGTGTCCTAGCTCATGAAAAAAGATAAGTACAGACAAAACTAAGAGTGCAACCAGTATACCCATGAAATTCCTCATTGACCCCTCTGAACATCTATCTTAATCTAAAGGGTACAGTTTACTTTTTATAGATTATAGCCAAGTGTAGTAAATAATTGATGTAAATTAAAAATATGGTGAAAAATTTAGATAAAATGTTAAATATGTGATGTAAATAATGAAGGAAAATTTTATGAGTGAAGAAAATAATATAATTGAACAAGAAGTAAAGCCTGAAGTCAAAGAAAAAGAAGATACAGATAAAAATAAAAAAGTGGAAAATAAAGCCCTCACTACCACAAAACAAAAGTTAAAAAAACATTTAGAAGCTAAAAAGCTAGTGGATGAAGCTAAAAGTATAGCAGCAGTATCACAAAGCGAGCTTTCAGAATGCATAGAGCAACTTGATACTGACATACGTAAGTATGAAGATGCTAAAAAAGCATTCAATGAAGGTGTGCTTAGCGATGCAAAAGCATTGCTCTATGAGTTGGGACATACTAAAGAATCAAATGAAAGCACAGAAGAGAGTGTAACTGTTTCCATACCCACTAAAGACGCAAAACCTATTGTTTTAAAAGATGTTCATTCTGGCAGGTTTACTGGGCTTATCTTGTCATTTTTTGGAGGGATTATTACCTTTATAGGACTTATATATTTAGCTACAGAAAAGTTAAATATGACACTTTATGTAGACAAGATGCCAGATAATGATACGATACATGATATTTTTGCATGGTTTGGTACACTCTTTGGCAGGAGTGATGATGCGATGAATGGTGGACTATTTGTGGTGGTTGTGGTATTATCGGTGATGGCTTTGATTTATCTGTTGCGTGTGAGCCTAAAAGGTGCTTCCAACCTTCGTTTTGCTACAAAGCAGATGAAAGAGACACAGAAATATATCACTTACAATAGTAACTGCAAAGTAGAGATGGAGAGGATGGATGCACACATCTTAGATGCCATAAACGTACTAAAAGACTATGATGTCGTACTTCAAGAGCAGAATGCAAAATTGGCACGCATACGCCACTTTGAAGGTAAACAGTCAAGTCTTACAGGCTATCATGACAAATCAGTCCAAGAGATGAACAGTACACAAAACCTTATAGAAAATATTTCACAATTTATGTCTGCATCTATCTCCGAAGATGAAAAACTATCGAGTAACAGTACACTCTTTTTGCATAGTGCAAAAGAGAGTATGCAAAAGATACTTTCAAAATTTTCTTAA
>JALWME010000035.1 GCA_027083995.1 Sulfurovum sp. | reverse complement strand
CCTCTTGTACAAAAAAAGTCTTGCTTGCGTGAAGGTAAAGCCTGTCTGTTTTATCAAATCAAAAAATGTCTAGCACCTTGTGAAAACAGAGTCTCCCGTGAAACATACGCTGACATTGTCAATAAAGCCAAAACCTCTATCGTAAAACGAAAATATCTCATAGAAACCCTGGAAGAGAAGATGCACACGCTTGCTACACAGGAACGCTACGAAGAGGCCACTTTGGCAAGAGACACCATAACATCCATTCGTACCCTGACTGTCTCCTCAGATATTGACCTTGCCAATGCACTGGACTTGGATATTTTTGCCATTTTAAATGGAGATGAACGTGGTGTCATCGTTAAAATGTTTATGCGTGGAGGCAGAATAATCTCTTCGGCATACACCTACTTTAGGCACACCCACATCTATGATGAAAATGAAGCATACAAACAGGCTCTCTTGGAATTTTATACTATCGATACACCAAATATCGCAAAAGAAGTACTCACTGCTCACTCCTTTGAAGAGGCGACACAGGTAGCCTCTACATTGCGTAGACGTTTTGAGAAAACAATAAACATATTTACGCCAAAACGTGGTCCAAAAGCAAAACTTCTTTCGCTTGCATTACAAAACTGTGAAGAGCTCTTACGCAAAAAAGATGACAATAGTGTCATAGAACAACAAATAGCCGATTTGCTCAATCTTACTTCTATTCCTTATCGTTGTGAAACCTTTGACAATTCACACATGATGGGAGTTGCTACTGTAGGAGGCATGGTAGTCTGGGATGAAGGCAAATGGGACAAACAGAGCTACAGACGCTATGCACTTCATGCACGAGATGAGTATGGACAGATGAAAGAGCTACTATCCAGGCGTATAGAAAAATTTGAAGAACAACCAGCTCCAGATCTGTGGATAATTGATGGTGGACAAGCCAACCTAAACCTCGCCCATAGCCTGCTGAAAGCAGTAAACGTAAACCTTGATGTCATAGCCATCGCCAAAGAAAAACTAGATGCCAAAGCCCACCGTGCCAAAGGTGCTGCCAAAGATATGCTTTATACACCAAACGGCTTACTTGAACTGAAGCCTACGGATAAACGACTCCAGTGGATCCAGCGTCAGCGTGATGAAGCACACCGTTATGCCATTACCTATCACCAAAACAAAAAACGCAAAAGTGATACACAAATTTCCCTGCTCCATAAAAAAGGTATAGGTAAAGCTACTGTAGCAAAACTTATACAATATTTTGGTACCTTTGAAGCAATAGAGGCTGCTTCTCTTGAAGAACTTGGCAAAGTAACCAGTAGAAAAATTGCCCTACTCCTCAAACAATAAACTTATATAACTTTTGACATTATTTGACATTTTCTTGTTATACTACACTCCGATAGTGAAAGAAAGGTTACGCCTATCATAACTATTCATATTTTTTACTAAAAATACGATTGTATTTATTCTATTTTTAGCTTATTTATTATAAAGTTTAAGTCAATTGTACTAAATCGTACCTGCAAAAAGGAAGGCTATGCAAAAACCCCAACCCATTGATGAAGAGTATTCTTTTGAAAAAGGCTTAATTATTAGTACAACAGACCTTAATGGCATGATTACCTATGTCAATAGAAAGTTTTGTGAAATTGCTGGATACCCCAAAAATGAACTCTTAGGGAAAAACCATAACATTATCAGACATCCTGATATGCCCAAGGCTATATTTGTAGAGTTATGGGAGACAATCAAATCTGGGAAAGAGTGGACAGGTATCATCAAAAATTTGCGTAAAGATGGTAGATATTATTGGGTTTATTCTCATATAAGTCCTACTGTTATGCATGGAGATATCACGGGATACACTGCAGCAAGAAGACCTGCATCCAAATCTGAAGTCGAAGAAACCTTACCTCTTTATATCAGTATGCTAGAAAAAGAAAACAATTAAAAAGGCTATATACATAATGAATTACATAACAAATCAATCTGACCAAATCATTGCTGCAGATGATAGTCTCTTGAGATTATTAAATGTTGAAAGTATAGAAGAACTTACAAAACAAATCATTTTAGGAAACATCAACTTTACCACACTTTCAAAGCAAAGTATAAGTATTGGCATAGAGGGGCAAACCTATACATTTAATAGCCATACATCCATTTTATCAAGTATGGTAGGCAGTTTAAATCTTATCACTTTAGAGGAGGTTACGGAAGATAGTTCTTTTATACCTGCAAGCGACAATAGTTCCTCAATGGATATTGACAAAGAAGATACAGACTTTGAAGCTGATGAGGCTTTTACTTTTATAAAAGAAGAGGAGACTCCTGAAACATTTATCAGCCCTGAAGAACCAACACTTTCTTATGATGATGAAATAGATATACTCTCCGATACAGACAAGATAGAGGAATTGCCAACACAAGAAGCAGAACATCCACCAAAAACAGAAATAAAAGAGGAGCCTGATGATGCCCTGTTTGATCTGGTTATCCCTCAAGTACCTGAAGATACCATAGATGAGATATCTCTACCTCAATCAGAAGATTTGGTTCAAGCTGACAATACTGCTCCACTTGACACCACTCCAATTGTTATTGATATAGAAAAGATAAGTGATACCATTGGTATATCCCCAGAGGACTATACACTCTTTTTAGATGAATATATTGACACAGCTATCTCACTGGAAGATGATCTCAAAAGTCCAGACAATGAAAAAAGATCTTCTGCTATTGAGTCTTTGATGCAACTCTCCACTGTACTGCAACTACCTTTTGTCAATGAAATCATGACAGAGATTTCACTACAGCCATCAGGAAATCAAGCAGAGACCTTAGAATCTTTTTATGCTATTTTAGCTAGGTTTGTCACCCATGGGAATTCTATAATACCACAAGAGAACATCCAAAAAGAACCTACCCTAAACGAGTCTGTCTCTAAAGAGCCTTTTTTAGATAATCTAATCTTAGAAGAGCCTGAAGCAAAAGAAGAAACTATCCTGAAAGAAGTAGCACCTGAAGAGGAGTCAAGTGCTACTCTTGAAACTGAAGATAAAAGATATGACCGTATTGACCTTGATAATATACAGCCTATACACTTTGACTTTCAGATGGAAAAGGCTGCCAATGATTTATCTTTGCCTGTTGAACTTATAGAAGAGTTTGTACATGACTTCATAGAGCAGGCACATACAGAAACCCAAAAAATGTTAGCCGCTTATGAAAAGGGTGACTTAGATACTATTCAAAAAGCAGGACATATGCTCAAGGGTGCATCTAGCAATCTGCGTATCAATGCACTGTCAGATACACTCTATGAAATACAGTTTTGTGATGACATGACTAAAATGAAAGACTTTATAAAACACTACTGGGGACACTTCTTGTCTTTTGAACAACAAATTAATAATCTACCAAGCAAAAGGAATTAAGAGATGACTATACGTAATCGACTAAAACTGATTGGGCTTGTTCCAATCACCCTTCTAATTTTACTCTCAAGTTATTTCTTTATAACTTCATATGTAAATTTTGAAAAAGCACATGCACTCAAAACCACACTCACAAACAATGCAAAACTTACAGGAATTCTTACAGAACTGGGAAAAGAGCGTGGTTTAACAGCTATGTTTATGGGTAGTGAACAAAAAAACTTTTTAGACTCTTTGCAGAAACAAAGAAAAAATACAGATAAGACGATATCCAGACTAAAGCAAAATCTTATCACTAAAGATGCAGCTTACCTGCCACTACTGCTATCTCTCCTCAAAGAAGATGCCTACCTGGACAGTAATAAATATAAGACTTTCCTGGAGAAGGTAAAAACCCTACCTGCACTCAGGAAAGAAGTAGATTCAAATAAAGCAGATTTCAAAAAAATATTTTTTAAAGGCTACACCCAAGATATCTCTACACCTATTCTTGATAATCTTTTGCAGATTAACAATTTTTCACTAGATACAGAAATTGCCTCTTTGGTATCCACACTTTCTCAGCTCTATACCGCAAAAGAAAATGCTGGTCTTGAAAGAGGATTTGTTTCGTACTATATGACCAAGAAAGCCTCTATGTCTTTTGATGAAATTGCATTATGGGATCAGTTTAAAACCAAAGCAAATATCTTTGATATTAAACAGGTTTCCAATAGACAACTACAACAACAACTCAATAAGATTTTTACAAATCCACAAAATATTGAAATGCTTACTGAACTGGCTGAAACATCTTCTGCTATCCAAACAGATATAGATAATGGTGACTACGCAGAAGAGCCTATGGACTGGTTTGCATTGCAAACGCAAAAAATATCTCTTCTCTCTAAAGCAGAACTGATTGTATCCAATACTTTATGGAAAAAATCTGATTTATTTCTTCAAAGACAACTACTTCTTCTTGCCATTGCCGCATCTATCTGGTTACTTAGTTTTATCTTGGCATATCTAGGTTACACAACCACAAGAGATATTACCCGAAATATCAAAGAACTCGAAGATGTACTCAACAAAGCAGCCGAAGAGATGAAAAAATCTGAGCATTACCTAGATGCAGACACTATGGCTATTGAAAACATAGAACTAGATACCCATGAGGGAACCAAAGAGGCCTATAAATTTCTTGAAACACTAGTAGAGACTGCAAAAGACGATAAACTTGTAGCCCTACAGGCCAATGAAGCAAAATCACTTTTCCTTGCCAATATGTCCCATGAAATCCGTACACCTCTCAATGGTATTGTTGGATTTACTGAGATTCTTAGAAGTACGGAACTCACTGCAGAACAAGATGAATTCCTCTCTATTATTGATAAAAGTTCAGAAAATCTACTGAATATTATCAATAATATTCTTGACCTTTCAAAAATTGAAAGTAACAAAGTTGAAATTGAAAATATTGTATTTGATGCAGCTGAAGAGTTTGAGTCTGCTATTGAGACCTATGCTGTTGCTGCAGCTGAAAAGAATATAGATTTAAACTACTATATGGATCCAACCATATCCAGCAAACTCAAAGGTGACCCTACTAAAATTAAAGAGATTCTTATTAATCTGCTCTCCAATGCCATTAAGTTTACCTCTTATGGTGGAGAGATAAACTTACTTATTAAAAAAACACATCCTGAAGGTGAATTAAATCCTAAAATATCATTCTCTATTCAAGACAACGGTATAGGCATGACAAAAGACCAGCAAGGTCGTATCTTCGAAGCATTTTCACAAGCAGATATCTCTGTTACCAGAAAATATGGTGGTACAGGACTAGGTTTAACCATTTCTAGTCAATTTGTTGAATTGATGGGAGGCAACCTTACTCTAGAAAGTGCAAAAGATCAAGGAACCACCTTCTTCTTTAGCTTACCATTAGAAGAAATTATCTCAAATGAAGTCAACTATATTCATGCCTTCAATGATGTAACCCTTGGTAAATATGAGCATGATATTCCAACAAAATTAGATACTTATATTGAAGATTATTTGAAATATTTTGGTCCATCTATCAAACGTTTTAAGTCAATAGGAGAATTAAAAGCACTGATAGACCATGACGCCTGTAAGAATTACTGGATTGATATAGATAAGGCAAAACAAAATATCTTAGATGCTATTCATGGTATGGATAAATCTAAACTTGTCATCATTGCCAATGTAACTAGCCGCTCCAAAATTGAAGAGTTAGGTATACATCAGGACAATGTTATTTACAAGCCACTTACGCTATCAAAATTAAAAAACATATTGGTTCAAAGTGCTACAGCAACTCCTCAACTTATAGAGGAGCTACTTCCTGCACAGGCAACCAAGTTTGATGCACATATTTTAGTTACAGAGGACAATATTATTAATCAAAAACTTATTAAACGTATACTGGAAGAACATGGTATTACGGTTGATCTTGCTAACAATGGTCTGGAATCTTTTGAAAAACGCAGAAACAATACCTATGACCTTCTCTTTATGGATATACAAATGCCTGTGATGGATGGTATTGAAGCCACACATGAAATTTTAGACTATGAAGAGGATGAAGAAGTACCACATGTGCCTATTGTAGCATTAACCGCCAATGCACTCAAAGGTGACAGAGAACGATTTTTAAATGAAGGTATGGATGAATACATAACAAAACCTATTGAGACATCTGAACTTCTTTATATACTCAATAAATTTTTATCAGATAAATCACAAACTACTACCAAAGATACTCTACCTAAAAAAGTTGAAACAGTTGAAACAGTTGAAGCAGTTGAAACAGTTCAAAAGGATGAAAAAGATGAAAAAACAGAAAGCATACAAAAATCAATCATTTCTCCTCAATCTGATGATATCATGACATTGGAAAAGACCCAAGACACAACTGAGACCATCTCACCTAAAGAACCTAACATCAATGTACACAGAGACAATCAAGATGCTATAGATATGGATATTGAAGTACATACTACTTCGATGACAAAGATTTTAATCGCTAAAAAGTTCTTACTTGAGCGAAGGGTACTTACAAAGGTGATAGAAAATCTTGGACTTGACTATGATATATTAGAAGCTATGGATTCACTCCAGGACAAACTCCATTCTGGAAAATACGATATTGTCTTTGCCGATACCAATCTAATTGAAGACAATAGCATCAGTAATACCAACAATAATATTGTTATAATCACGGAAAATAAATCCAAAGAAGAGATTGAAGATCTCATCAAAATACAGCGAGGTTAAAGTAAATGGCACTAAAAGTACTCATTGTAGATGATGATTTTATCAATAGAAAACTCCTGCAGACATTGCTAAAGAAAAATGCTAATATTGTCGATATACAAGAAGCAGAAAATGGTTCAGATGCCTTAGACAAACTCAAAAAAGACCCTGGTATCAACCTCATTTTACTGGATATTATGATGCCCATTGTTGATGGGGTAGAGTTTTTGAAAATATTTAGATCAGATATGTCTAATGCACATATACCTGTGATTGTACTCTCAACTGATGACACAAGAAAAAGTGAAATATTTGATAACGGAGCAAATGATTTTTTAAGAAAACCCGTTAAAGAAGATGAACTTTTTAAGAAAATTACACAGTGGTCTTAAAAATTAAAAATTAAAAATTAAAAATTAAAAATTAAAAATTAAAAATTTTGACATAGCCCAAATGGGCTTGTCAAGTATTTATGCTCTTATAAGTACCTCTTTTAGCACATCATCCACATTTGAGACCCCTATTATTTCTATATTGTCTTTT
>JALWME010000034.1 GCA_027083995.1 Sulfurovum sp. | reverse complement strand
TCACTCAAATCCCTCACTGCTCTAAAGAAGCAGATAAACTGCTCGACTTTTTAGTAGATTTTGCAAAAACTAGAGAGTATACAGTAGAAGTAGATGACGTGAAAAACATCTACATTCATAAAGGCAACCCTAGCTTATGTTTACAAGCTCATTATGACATGGTGTGTATGGGTAGGGCACCAGTAATTGAAACATATATTGAAGACGGTATCATGCGAGCAAAAGACAGTTCTTTGGGTGCTGATAATGGTATGGCTATAGCCATGATGATGCAGTGTATGGATGAGGATAGAGAGTTGGAGTTTTTACTTACAGCTGATGAAGAGATAGGACTCATAGGAGCCAACGAGGTGGCTTTTGATTTAAAGGCGAAGTATATGCTCAACCTTGACAGTGAAGATGAGGCAGAAGTCTACATAGGCTGTGCAGGGGGAGCTGACCTTGTGGCAAACAAAGTTGACACTTATGTAGAGGGGAAAGGTATTTGTTATGAGGTGGCAGTCAAAGGATTGGTTGGTGGTCACTCAGGAGTAGATATAGACAAGGGGATACCTTCTGCTATAAAAGTACTGGGTAAGTACTTGGTAAACAACGAAGTCACACAACTGGCAAGTATGTATGCAGGAGAAAGGCGTAACTCTATTCCTGCTAATGCTGTAGCCATAGTAAGAAGTGAAAAAGTGTTGGAAAATGATACAGATGTAACAGTGCGTGAGCTAAACGAGTCTCCTAAAGTGTTAAAAGAGGGTGACAAAACCATTAAATTTATTGATGTATTTGGGCATGGTGTACTAGGGATGAATGAAGAGATGGGTATCCCCAGTATCAGCATCAATCTTGCTGTCATTGCAACAGATGAAAAAGGAGGCATACAAATAGAGGCTAGTGGACGTGCTATGAGTGAAGAGGCATTAAATTATTTGACTAGTTCTACTGCAAAACTATTTGAGTTTTATGGCTTTAGTGTAGATATACAAGATAAATATCCTGCATGGAAACCAGACATTTCAGAGTTTACCACGCTTGTTAGTGAAGAGATGAAAGGGGTATTTGGACGCACAAAAATGATGGCGATTCATGCAGGACTAGAGTGTGGTGTCATTGCCAAGAAGTATCCTCATATGAAGTTTGCTTCTATTGGACCTACTATACGCTACCCTCACTCTACACGAGAAGAGGTAGATTTGCTTTCTGTTGAGAGGACTTACGAGGTTTTACTTGGGGTTATTGGTAGGGTGGATTTATCCACCGTTAAAATATAATGGTGGATAAATCCACCCTACACCTTAAAAGTTTGCGTAGTTTTACAATATGCTTCCATAAAACATCCTTCACACTCAGGTTTTACCGCTTTACATTTATACCGTCCAAAAAGTACCATGGCTTGATGGAGTAAGTGTAAGTCAGTTTTAAACTTTTTAGTAAGCTCTTCTTCACATTTGAGTGCTGTTTTGGCATCACTAAGTCCTAGACGATGAGCGACTCTAAAGACATGAGTATCTACTGCCATAAGGTTGGCTCCGGCATATTCTATCATGACAACATTG
>JALWME010000033.1 GCA_027083995.1 Sulfurovum sp. | reverse complement strand
GTTCTATCGGTAATGCTGAGTGGCCTGGACGTGTGCAAAAAGGTAAAAAAATGCCTGGACAATATGGTAACACAAAAACAACTGTAAAAAATGATGTAATCTCATTTGATGCCCAAAACGGCATCTTGGTATTAAAAGGTTCAATCCCTGGTCACAATGGTGCTAGAGGATTAGTAAGGATAGTTAAATAATGAAAACAACAGTAATTAAAACAACAGACCTTCCTGCAGTATTTTTAGATATACATCCGCACAATCTTTACCTTTATTGTAAAGCATATGCGGCTGGTCTTAGAGCAAATACTGCTCAAACTAAAAACAGATCTGCAGTAAGTGGTGGTGGGAAAAAACCATGGGCTCAAAAAGGTGGAGGGCGTGCAAGAGCAGGTTCCATAAGATCTCCTATATTTGTAGGTGGTGGTGTTGCATTTGGTCCAAGTACAAACAGAAACTATGACCAAAAAGTAAACAAAAAGCAAAAGAAACTTGCACTTTATCATGCACTAGCAGAGATGGCAGCAAATGGAAAACTTTTTGTAGTAGACAATATTACAATCGAGTCTGGCAAAACAAAAGATGCTCTAGCCTTTGTAAATGGCTTAGAGCAAAGAGATGTACTTGTGGTTAAAGAGATGATAGATGACAAGACTTTCTTGGCATTTAGAAACCTCCAAAACGCATATCTTATTGAATCAAATGAGCTTAATGCTTACCTTGCAGCTGCATATCACTCAATCGTGATTGAAAAAGCAATATTTGATAAATTGACAAAAGAGGCTTAATATGGCAGATATTACAGATATTAAAGCAATTATGTATACAGAGAAGAGTTTGGCTCTTCAAGAAGACGGTGTTATTGTAGTTCAAACCACTCCTAGAATGACTAAAAATGGTCTAAAAGAAGTGTTTAAAGAGTTCTTTGGCATTAATCCACTTAGAGTGAACTCCATGAGAGTGAATGGTAAAGTAAAAAGATTTAAAGGTATCGAAGGAAAAAGACCTGACACTAAAAAGTTTTATGTCAAACTTCCAGCGGATGCAAAAATCGAAAGCTTAGCGGTATAAGGAGAGTAGATGGCAATAAAAACATATAAACCAACCACACCTTCACGTCGTTATATGACTAATCTTGACAGTGGAGATATCACTGCCAAAGCAAGTGTAAGAGCATTACTTAAAAATCTTCCAAGATCTGCAGGTAGAAACTCTAACGGTAGAATCACTTCTCGTCACAGAGAAGCAGGTGCTAAAAAACTATACAGAATCATCGACTTTAAAAGAAATAAATTTAATGTTGAAGGCACTGTAGCAACAATTGAGTACGACCCATACAGAAACTGTAGAATCTGTCTTGTGAAGTACACAGATGGTGACAGAAGATACATTCTTCAGCCCAAAGGTCTTAATGTAGGTGATAAAATCATGTCAGCGGAATCTGGACTTGACATCAAAACTGGCAATACGATGAAGTTAAAAAATATTCCTGTTGGGACATTGGTGCACAACATTGAAATGAGTCCAGGTCATGGTGGTCAAATCGCACGTAGTGC
>JALWME010000032.1 GCA_027083995.1 Sulfurovum sp. | reverse complement strand
ATCTTCTACCACCCTTAACAACCTTAGTAACACGACCTATATTAACGATTACTTCTTCAAATTCTTTTTCAATTTCTTCGTTTTGATTATTATTATTCATCATGCTTCCTTAAAACTTAATTCCGGCAACTCTCAGCGCATCAGCAAATGAAGCAACAACACCGTGATAAAGATAACCATTTCTATCAAAAACAACATTTTCAATGTTCTTAGACTTAAGGTTTTTAGCCATCTCTTCAGCCACTTTTTTAACGCCTTCTTGGTTTACTTTAACGCCAAGTTTTCTACCGTCTACAGAAGCCAGTGTTACACCAGTAGTGTCATTGATAGCCTGTGCATAGAAATATTTATTAGACTTGAATACAGATAATCTAGGAAGAGTATCTGTCCCGAAAATCTTACCTCTTACTCTAGCTTTTCTTTGAGCACGAAGTTTATTTTTTCTTTTTTGAATACTTTTTAACATCTACTGCTCCTTACTTACCAGCTGCTTTACCAGCTTTTCTGATGATATGCTCATCTGTATACTTCACACCTTTGCCTTTGTAAGGTTCAGGTGGTCTGAATGCTCTAATCTCTGCAGCTGCTTGTCCGACAGATTGTTTATCGGTACCTTTGATTGTGATGATATTTTTTTCAACTTTCATCTCAAGTCCCTCAGGAATATTGTAATCAATTGGATGTGAGAAACCTAACTGAAGGTTAAGTACTTTTCCATTAACTGCTGCTCTATACCCAACACCATTGATTTCTAAAGATTTTTCATAACCTTTATCCAAACCAATAATAATATTGTTAAACAATGCTCTGTATGTTCCCCAAAACGCTGCATCTTGCTTTTCATCACCCACTCTAGTAAAAGTAACCTCTGAACCATCTATAGAGATTTCAACTCTACCATGTGTTTCAAGTCTTTTTTCAAGATTGCCCTTCTTAGCCACGAGACATGTACCGTCTAGTGATACATCAATACCACTAGCTACAGTTACTGGTCTTTTTCCTACTCTTGACATCTTATCTCCTTACCAAATACTACAGATTACTTCGCCACCAATGCCACGTTTATACGCTTCATCGTTAGCAATAACACCCTGGGAAGTAGAAACCACCAAAGTACCGTAACCATTTTTAAATGTTCTAATCTCATCTTTCCCTTGGTGTACACGACGCCCTGGTTTAGAGATTTTTTTAATTTCATTAATCACACTTCTTTCATTCTCATCATATTTAAGAACTACTTTAATCGTTTTTTTGTTTCCGTCTTCTTTGACTTTGTAAGATTCCAAGTAACCCTTGTCTACCAAAATAGATACCGTTGCTTCAATCGTTTTAGAGTGAAGAAGTGTTGTCACATCCAGTCTTCTTTGCGCAGCATTTCTTATACGAGTAAGAGAATCTGCAATTATATCTGTCATCATCTTTTTATTCTCCTTACCAGCTTGCTTTACGCATACCAGGGATTAAACCCTCGTTAGCCATTTTTCTTAAACACACACGGCAAAGACCGAAGTCTCTGTATACCGAGTGAGGTCTACCACAAATATTACATC
>JALWME010000031.1 GCA_027083995.1 Sulfurovum sp. | reverse complement strand
ATGATAAGCAAAGGAGATACCCTGCTTGCTATCTCTTCAAGTGGAGAGAGCGAAGAACTTACCAAAATTCTGCCCCATATTAAACGTTTTGAGATACCCCTGATTGGACTTACAGGCAATCCTAACTCCTCGTTAGGCAAATACTCAGATGTCTTTTTAGATATTTCCGTAAAAAAAGAGGCCTGTCCTCTTGGCATAGCACCTACCACATCTACTACACTAACCATGGCACTTGGTGATGCCTTAGCAGTGGCACTTATGCAACATAAAGGATTTAAAGAGAAAGACTTTGCCTCTTTCCATCCTGGTGGCACACTAGGCAAAAAACTTTTTATTAAAATAAAAGACTTGATGCGTACAGAGAAATTACCTATTATCAATACAAAAACCACACTTAAGGATGCTATAGTCACGATGAGTGAAGGGAAATTAGGTACAGTACTGATAGTAGATGAAAATAAAAAGTTTATTGCCATACTAAGTGATGGGGATTTACGTCGTGCTTTAATGTTGGAGAATTTTTCCTTGGAACATTTGGCCATAAACTATGCAAATAAACAACCCAAAAGCTATACCAATACTGAACTTCTGGCTTCTGATGCACTTGAGATTATAGAAAATGACCGAATTCAAGTACTTCCCATTACAAATAGAGACAATAGCATCATCGGTGTCCTGCACATCCATGATCTAATCAACGCAGGGATAAAATCAAAATGAGACTCAATAAATATATATCACACAATACCAAATACTCTCGTCGTGAAGCAGATGCTCTCATAGAAGCAGGTGAAGTTACACTAGATAAAAAACTTCTCAAGGAGTTTGGGTATGAAGTACAAAAAGATGACCGTATTTTCGTCAAAGGCAAAGCCATTAAAGTCACTTCTGAACTTACCATCATCGTCTACAACAAGCCAAAGGGTGTTCTCGTTACCAAGAAAGATGACAGGGGTCGTACAACCATCTACCATAAACTACCAGGGAAATACAGACACTTTACCCCTATAGGTAGACTGGACTATGCCTCGGAAGGACTTTTGCTCCTCACAGATAATGTCGAAGTGGCAACGGCTCTTATGGAGAGCGGACTGGACAGAACCTACAACCTCAAAATAGATAAACCAGTCACCACTGAGATGATAGATGCGATGAAAGAAGGATTAGTCTTAGATGATGCAAGAGCAGGGGCACATGAAAAGTCTAAGATTTACTCTATGGAATTTGCACCCTTTGCACATTTTGAGATAAGAAGTGAAAGCAAAAGCTTTACCAAGCTTCGTGTCACCATTACAGAGGGGAAAAACAGAGAACTTAGACGTTTTTTTGCACATTTTGAAGCCAAAGTACTTGATTTGAAACGTGTTGCCTTTGGTGGCATAGAACTCAATAACTTACCAGAAAACAAAACCCGTTACTTTACACGTAGGGAGTATGATGATGTACATAAATTTATGAAACGCTACAGAACCAATAAGCTTGCGGATGTAAAAAATGAACTCAATGCGAAAAAACAGGAAGAAGAAAATAAGCACAACAAAGACAAAACGTT
>JALWME010000030.1 GCA_027083995.1 Sulfurovum sp. | reverse complement strand
GACCAATGCCTTAGCGTCTATGTTCATTTGTTATCCTGTTTACTATCGTATCTATTTTAGGGTGATTTTATCTAAAAATGACTAAGAGAGAGCTAGCTCTACTTATAAGACTCCATATTGGACCTTTGCTCTTGACTTATATCAAGAGATTTTTACAACACTTCAAGATACAATATGTTCACTATACATCGAAAGGAACAAATCAAATGCTTTTTGAAAAAACTGACGTACAACTGGTCTCAAATGCTGTAATGAACATGCTACATGAGGAAGAAATGGATGTAGTTAATGACTTTCATGATGCAGTCATTGCAAAAGATATTGACAAGATAACAGAGCTCTTTGAAGTCTTGCTTTTTGATGTGGAAGACCACTTCTCTACAGAAGAAGAGATGATGGAAGAGAGTGGATTTTATGCCGCACAAATACACAAAGCAGAACACGACAGCATGAGAAAAAAAATCAAAGAACTGCATGAAAATTGGAAAAAAAATAAAGACCCAGAAGCGGTAAAAACATTTTTAGAAGGTGAGTTTAAACACTGGATGGTTCTTCATGTTGCCAGATGGGATGCTGAGACGGCTATGCATTTGGGTGATACAATGTAATATAAAAAATCTCTTAACAGTTGTAAACTATGGCTCTTGACTATACACGTGGGAGCCAGAAAAATATTCATAATCAGAAGCTTCTTTAAAGATGACTCTTTGCTCTACTCCTCTGTTAATGATATGGTAATAGCCTGCTGTCTCTATACGTGGTCGTCTTGCCATTTGTCACTCCATGGTAGAACATTATTTAGCATTAGCATCACCCCGTATGCTCCCTTATGCTTTTATGCTTGCATGCTTTTGACCCCTATGCTTTCTATGCTTCTATGCCCTTTCCTATGCCTTGACCCCTATGCCTTAAGTTAACGTAGTCTATTTTTTATTACTTTTTCTACACTCGACCTAGCTTCATTGAGACCCCATTTATCTATTATATCACCATACTCTGTTTTCATATAATCAAGATATTTCATTATAACCTCTAGTTGTTTTTTTGTCAGTGCATTAAATCTTTCTACTGCTAAATGGTTTATTGTTTTGTCGATAAATTTTATATGAAAAGAATAGACTATAGTATCACATAACAAATCTATCTTTGTGCAGTTTTCAATACTAAGTATCAAAAAAGATTTAATATAGTACAAATAATACTCTAGTGGCAGCAAGGATAACAATACCGTCTTGTCTCCATCATATGACCAAAGATATTCTAGAGTAATATCTTCCCAACGTTTATTTTTAAAAAAATTAATTACTTCCTTTCTTTCCCAGTCCAGATAATTCATTTTAGAGTCATCCAACTGAGGAATCTTAGAATTGTTAAAAGTTTCAATTATTTCTCTTTTTATATTCTGCATTACTAAAACCAATTATCTGTATTTAACCAACTATCTTTACAGCATTGACTTGTCAGCTTTAAGCATATATTAAGTGCATTAATAGCATCTAGTCTAGCTTGTTTATGTCCACTGTCTCCACCATTATAACACTTATTATTTATGGCTTTTCGAGCAGTTGCACATGCAGAATTAACACCTATCTTAGCTTTATTTTCTATACAACTATCATTTGCTGTACATTTTCTAGGTGTCCACTTGCATGAAATTTGTACTGCTAGTTGCAACTTTATTTGCTGTTTTACAGTACATTTCAATCCTTCCAAATCTATAGAATCAATAGGGTTATTTTTAACATACCCAAAAGTATTCACCCCACCATCAAACCCAATAGGGTCAGATTGTATGTAGCGTCCTATGATTGGGTTGTAGTCTCTGTTGATATTATAGTGAGTATTGGTCTCAGAGTCAAAGTACTGTCCAGGGAAACGTAGGTTCAGCGTATAGCTTCCTGTTGGTTTGTCTTCTCCAAAGGGTTTGCTCTCCCACTCCCATACGATGTTGTTTGTGTTATCTGCTACTCTTCTAGGAGTATCTAGATGGTCGGTGTATATCTTGTGGGTATCTGTGTCTGTGATGACTGCTATAGGTATGTCGTTATAGTAGACATACTCTTTTGTAGCAGTACCGTCTTCTTGGTATTCACCTATGAGTTTATGTGCTTCATAGAGGTAGTAGGTGGTTTGGTTGTTTACTGTTTTACTTACTCTCTTGTTATCATAGTTGTACTGGTAGGTGACGTTCTCATCTACTTTGGTCAGTCTGTTTCTGCCATCGTAGGTGTAGGTGTATGTGCCGTCACTGATGATGTTGCCAGTTTTGTCATAGGTGTAGTTGATGTCTTTGGTAATGGTTGTGGTGTTTTCATCCAAGGTGTGATAATACTTTATGCCCTCTAAAGTATTGGTATTGTCTGTATAGATATAGCTTTGGCTTTTGTTGACCTCTTGGTTTTGCGTAAGTCTGTTACCATTGGCATCGTAAGTAAATCTTTGGTAGTCAGTAGCGTTTTGTTCATAGCTTGTGAGTCTGTCTACCAAGTCATAGTTGTACTGCTTTGTGGTCTCATCTGCTGTGATGCTTGTGATGTTGCTTACTTTGTTGTAGCTTACTGCTTCTGTGTAGTCAGGGTAG
The DNA here is from genome assembly GCA_027083995.1 of Sulfurovum sp. Next base: position 4,748 of record JALWME010000030.1, on the reverse strand, counting down.
ATGAGTTTGGTGACTCTGCCGTTGGTGTCGTATGCTCTGGTGTGGGTAGTGCCGTCTGCGTAAGTATAACTGGTGAGTCCGTTTTGGTTGGTCTTTATGTCGCTGATGAAAGGGGTACCATCTATACTGATGCTGCTTAGTTCTCCTTGGGCATTGTAGTCATAGGTGAGGACTTTGCCACTTGGGTAGGTTTGGCTCTCTAGTTTATCTTGTTCATTGTAAGTGTAGCTTGTAGTGAATGCTGTACCGTTGATGGTTTGGGTTTTACTGGCTATGTTGCCTTTGGCTCAAGGTGACATCTCCACGCACAAGGTCTACCCCTGAGACTTTTGGTGCTGGCTGTTTGCAGGGGTGTGAGGTAGAAAGCGTTTTGGGTATCACTGTGACGGTTTGAACCACAGCCTGTAAAGAGTGTGAGTGTGAGGAGTGTAGAAACCAAGAGACTTAATGGTTTAATAGTTCCCCCCCCGTTTTTAGAATCTGTTTCATCTTTTTCTCCTTTAACAATGTATAGTTTGTTTGATTAAATCATCATTTCTTATGGTAGAGAAAAAGCGTTACTTTACTATGACCTCATCTGTAAAATAGACATACAAAGCGTAAATCCATAAAAGCACTATAGGTAAAACCGTAGAGATTTCAGGAGACAAAACTCCATTGGCGCCTATCTGTCCTAGACCAAAAAGAATGCCCCATACTACAAATGTAGCTCCCAAAGAAAGTGCTATGACCCCTCCAAAGTTCATCATACGTGCATGAAATGGTAATTTGAAAAAAAGAATAAGTATCATCGCTATAGCAAAAAGAGGTAGCACTACTTTGTCATAAAATGAAGCACGTATTTTATCTGAATTGAGATGTTGGCGGTCTAATAGTTGCCATGTATTGTATGCATCTATAATATTAAGTGCTTTTCCTTCATAGAGAGATTCAATGATTTTAGGTTTATACCCTTGTAGTGTCTTGATACTTTTTTTATGTTCTACACTATATCTTTCCAATGTGCCGTCTTTGTAGATATGTGTTTTGAGTATGGCATCTACTGCATCCCACTCATAGCCATCAAACGTTGCACTTTGGGCATTGATGGTATAGCGTACCTGATAGCCTTCTACCTTAAATATAGTAATATCTTCTATCTTTTTTTCTATAGGATTTAACTTTTTGATATAGACAAAGGTATCGTTATATTTAAAAAAAAGATCATTTACATTGTAGGCATGTAATTCATTTTTCAGTAAAAAACCTGCCTTGTTTTTGGCATAAGAAAACTCTGTAGTATGTAAAAATGTAAAAATAGCATAGGTCAATGATGCTACAACAAGCAGGGGGGAAAAAAGTCTTTTTTTGTTATAGCCAAAAGCATGAAATGCACCCATCGTATTGTGTTTTACCAGTGAGAGCTTTGTCATGATAACAGAAAAAACAATCGCCAGGGGATAAAGCAAACCCAATGCCTCTTGCCACATATAAAAAATATAGAGTATTTTATAGTTTCCTGCCACATCCAACTGTTGGATATGCTGAAAATAATCAATCATTGCAAACGCAAACGAAAGTCCAAAAAGAATAGCCAACAGATTTTTAATATAGAGTGAGGAGAGGTATCTAAAGTGCAAGGAAGGAGATAATAAACTCATACTCCTTCACCGTGAAGTTGCTCTATGGACTTTAAAGAATAGTTTGATTTTACTACGTTTAATCCTTCTACTCTCAATGCTTTGCAAGCTTCTGACACATGGTGTATCAAAGCGTTTAGCCATTTCTTCTCTTTCTCATTAAAATCATGCAGGACATAGTCAGCTACTTGTGACTTATGCTCGGGTTTACCCACACCTACCCTTACACGTATGTACTCTTTTGTGACAGTTTCATCTATAGATTTAAGCCCATTATGTCCACCATGTCCACCACCTTTTTTAAAACGCAAAGCACCAAAAGGCAAGTCTATGTCGTCATGTATAACAATCACATCTTCAAGCTCTACTTTAAAAAAATGCTTGACTGGCTGTAGAGATTTACCTGAAAGGTTCATATAGGTTGTGGGTTTTAAAAAAAGTGTATTAGTGGTACGAAACAGCATACCATGAAACGAAGTTTTGGAGATTTCTCTAGCCCCTAAGTCAGAGACAAGTTTGTCGATGACTTTGAAGCCTATATTGTGTCGTGTCTCTTCGTATTGTGATCCTGGATTACCTAGACCTACGAAAAGTATCATGACTTTTTACTTTGTCATTCTTATTTTGCTTTGATTACACCACAGATAGCAACATCTGGTCTGTCCATCAAACGACAATTTGCTGGAACATCTATATCTCTTACAAGGATTGAGTCGTCTCTGTTTAACGGCTCTACATCAAGATCAAATTTTGCAGGCATATTTTCAATAGCACCTCTTACTTTTAATCTTTTTTTAGAGATAACAAGTACACCTTTGTTTTTAAGACCAACAGGGGTTCCGTGTGTCACTACAGGTACAAGGAAATTTGTTAACTGTCCTGGTACAGTCACTCTCAAATCTACATGCACCACTTCGCCATGTACTGGATGTAGTTGATACTCTTGGATTACAACATTTAACTCTTTATCTGCAATTTTCACTGGGAATGCTAGGCTATCCTTTTTTCTCACTGCTCTTACAAATTCACCACGTTTAAACGCAGCTTGAATGTTCTCTATACCATTGGCATAGAGGTTAGCAGTCAGATAACCATCTCTTCTAAGCTTCTTTGCAGTAGTCTTTCCGATACTCTCTCTAACGATACCTTCTAACATATTTTGTCCTTAAATTAAAATAGAAGCGGATTATATCTAAATCTGATTAAAATAATCTTTCTTATGTAATGGTAGGGTTTACTATGGCTCTATGTTATCTTCTTCATCTTTAAAATCAAAAATATCCACCTCTTGTGTAGTATCGGTCTCTTTTACCAATGCTCCTCTACCTACTCCATCCATTTTAAGTTTCATATCTGCTGGATTGGTTGCATACTCCAGTGTCACTTCTTCAGAGATACGCCCATCTCGTAAAAGGTCTAAAAGTGCCTGATCAAAGGTTTGGGTACCATAAATCTCTTTACCTTCAAAGAGTGCATCTGGTATCTCATAGTCACGGTCTTCCATGATGAGCTGTTCAATACGTGCTGTTTTTTTCAGTACCTCTATAGCTGCAGCACGTCCCCCCATTTTGGTGGGAATCAACCTTTGGGAAATCACACCTTCAAGTACTGATGCCAAAGAAGAACGTATACGGTTTTGCTCTTCTTTTCCAAACATACCAATAATCCTATCTACAGTCTCTTTCGCATCTAGTGTATGCAGTGTCGAAAATACCAAGTGACCAGTATTTGCCGCATGCAACGCGATATCTATAGTCTCCAAGTCCCTCATCTCCCCAACAAGTATGATATCTGGATCTTCTCTTAGAGCTGCTCTTAGTGCATCAGAAAAAGAGTGTGTATCTTGTCCTATCGCTCTTTGATTAATGAGACAGCCTCTGTCTTTATGGATGAATTCTATTGGATCTTCTACGGTAATAATATGCTTTTTTGCTTCTCTGTTGATTTTATCTATAATAGCTGCAAGTGTAGTAGACTTACCAGAGCCTGTCACACCAGTCACCAGTACAAGTCCACGGTGAATATCTGTAAAACTATCAATCACTTCTGGTAATTTTAACTCCTCAAGGGTGGCTATTTTTACAGGGATGATACGGAAAACAGCAGATAAGCCATCCATTTGATGAAAAAAATTTACCCTAAAGCGATGCTCTTTCCCCAAAATATATGTGAAGTCTAGATTTTTGTCTTCTTTGAGCTTAGTATATTGCTCTTTACTTGTTATCTCACGTGCAATACCATCTACAATCTCAGCAGTGAGTATATCTTTTCCAAGCATCCTAAGTACACCATCTACACGTACACGTACTATTGCACCTGATTTTATATGAAGGTCAGAGCCTCCATTACTTATCATGGTTCTTAGGTAAAGTTTAAGTTTTTCTTCCACCCTGTCTCCCTACTCTATACTATCTAACATCTCTTGAAATGACTTTTTAAAGGCTTCAAGCCCCTCTTTTAGTAAAACACTATATACCTCATCCATATCAAAGCCATTGTCAGACAGCTTGGTAAAGTAACCGTTTATCTCACTCTCATCTATAGGTAACTTCGGAGTAGGAGCAGGTTTGGAAATGTAGGCTTCTATCGTTGCCAAAGGTGCTGTATTGACTGAATGTGGAGCTAACAATTCTCTCATATAATAATCTGGAGACAGGCTATCACCTTTTACACCAGTACTAGCAAAAAGTGTACGTACCGAAGGGGTATGGTTGGATTCTATAAGGTTGTAAATTTTTGCCGCATTATAGATGCCTGTTTTGGAGACATCCAAGCCTTCATGTGCCAAATCTTTGTCAAGCATTCTATCAAAACGGCTAACAAAAACAGAAATAACAGCTTCACATCGTCCACCACCACTTGCATCAAATGCATCCAAGCCTTTTTTCATGGACTTCAAACATCGCTTTGCCTGTTTGGGTGAAAATACCAAAGTGGCATTTACAGAGATACCTGTAGAAAGTAAGGCCTCCATGGCATCATAGCCTGCCTCAGTTGCAGGCACTTTGACCATCACATTGGGCTCGCCTATGGCTGCAAAAAGTCTTTTCCCCTCTTCTATTGTGCTTTCTGTGTCGTAAGAGAGAAAAGGGTCTACTTCTATAGAGATATATCCATCATTACCCATAT
>JALWME010000029.1 GCA_027083995.1 Sulfurovum sp. | reverse complement strand
TTTGTAACCAAAGATGGTGCAGAGACTGACCTTGATTTAGGACATTATGAAAGATACCTAGACACCTCATTAACACAAAATAACAACTTTACAACAGGACTTGTCTATAAAACTGTCATAGAAAATGAACGTAAAGGAAAATACCTTGGAAAAACTATTCAAGTTGTGCCTCACATAGTAAATGAGATAAAAGAGCGTATTTATAGAGCAGGTGGAGGTATAGATATCCTTATTGTTGAACTTGGAGGAACTACAGGAGATATAGAAGGTTTGCCATTTCTTGAAACAATAAGACAAATAAAACATGAACTCCCCCGTTCTCGTGTGATGAACATACATGTAACGCTTTTACCATATATTAAAGCTGCAGGTGAACTTAAAACCAAACCAACACAGCACTCTATTCAAGAACTTAGACGTATAGGTATATCTCCTCATATGTTGGTTTTGCGTGCTGAAGTACCTGTAAATACAGACATAAAAAGTAAAATTGCATTTTCTTGTGATGTAGATATAGAATCAGTTATTATTGCTGAAGATGCTGCAACTATTTATAAAGTGCCATTAAATTTTTTAACACAAGATATTTTAACACCTATATGTAAACATTTGGAGTTGGCAAACTGTGAACCAAAAATGCAAGAGTGGTCAGATTTGGTTAGTAAAATACTTTCACCTAAAAATGAAATGAAAATAGCCTTTGTAGGTAAATATTTGGATTTGAAAGAGTCATATAAATCTCTCACTGAAGCACTTATACATGCGGGTGCCCATCTTGATACAAAAGTAAATATCAAATGGGTAGATTCTGAAAAAGTAGATAATGAGGGTGCATTAAAATACCTTAATGACTGTGATGGTGTTTTGGTAGCTGGAGGTTTTGGAACACGTGGAATAGAAGGTAAAATTAAAGCCATAGAGTATGCAAGGGTTGAAAAGATACCTTTTTTAGGTATCTGTCTTGGTATGCAACTCTCCATGATTGAGTTTGCAAGAAATGTACTTAAAATAGAAGATGCAAATTCTGTAGAATTTGATGAAAATACGTCTGATCCACTGATTTATCTTATTGATGAATTTATAGATGCATCAGGTTCAAAACAGGTAAGAACAAAAACATCACCTATGGGCGGTACGATGCGTTTAGGAGAGTATGAATGTGAAACCAAAGAGGGATCAAATCTAAGAAAAGCGTATGATGCACCCATGATATTTGAGAGACACAGGCATCGCTATGAAGCCAATCCTAAATATAGGGAAGCGTTAGAAGCAAATGGTATGGAGATTACAGGTGAGTCTCACGGACTCATAGAAGCTGTAGAAGTAGTAGATCATCCTTGGTTTTTGGGGGTACAATTTCACCCAGAATTTACCTCAAGATTACAAAATGCAAATCCTGTAATTTTGGCATTTGTAGAGACTTCACTTAATCATAAACATAGAGAAAACTAAATAACATTATGTATACAACATTAACGCTATATGCGTTAGAGACTCTTTTACAAAATCGTTTTAAAGAGGGTTTTCTCTCTTTAAAAGACCTTCCGCACCCTTCTGCCTTTAAAGATATGGA
>JALWME010000028.1 GCA_027083995.1 Sulfurovum sp. | reverse complement strand
GGATTTGCAATGGTTCACTTGTCATAAATCTCCCTGGTAAGCCTAAATCCATAAGAGAGTGTTTGGATGCTGTATTTCCTGCTGTTCCTTACTGTATTGACCTTATTGGTGGCTCATATATACAAGCAAATGAAGAGGTCATTAAAATATTTAGACCTAAATCCAAGTAAGATATAGTGGATTATATAATATGAATATAGATTTTATTGAAGCCAAACTAAATGAAATTATAAAAGAATTAGAAAATGAAGTGATGCAGGTCTTGATGGATGAAAGTCTTGACAAAAAACAAACAAATCTTCGTATGAAGCCACTTACTTCTACAAAAAAAATACTCAACAATGCACTTGATAGTATCAAAATGGTAGATAGACTAGGGCGTGAAGAGATGGAGAAGTAGGATGTCAAATGGCTTACTGCTGCTTCTGTTTGGGCTGTGTGTTATCTTGTTTTTCTGGGGCATATTCAAAGCAGTTAAAACACAACGAACCATATATGCCTTGGCACTCCTGCCCTTTATTCTACTCATAGTAGGTATGTTTTTGATTTAATCCTTTAATGCGAATTATTACATAATTTGGGTTTAAGGACGTGTAGAAGTCATTCCTGCAGAGAGCCAGTCTTGCATACCACCTCTGTACCATTTTAGCTTCTTGGCAGGATACCCCACTTGTAAAAGTGAAAATATCATATTGGGAGATTGACTACACCATGGTCCATTACAGAAAATGACCATCGTTTTGGCATTCTCAAAATCATAGAAACCATCCTTATCTTTGACTGCACCTAAGTATTTCATCGCAAATTCAAATTCAAACTCATACTCTTGCTTATTCATAAAATAGTTAAATGGCATATTGATAGCTCCAGGTATACTACGGTAGTTAAACCACTCTTTTCCACGACTGTCTACAAGTACGATATTGGGATTTGTTTTCATCTCTTTTAATGCCAAAAGAACTTCTAGTTCACCATATGTCTCCAGGTTTTCATCAAGATGCATAGGTAAGAGTCTGCCTTTTGTATGTACATACGTAGATTTACAAGCTTGGGGTACAGACTTGTGTGCATAGTTTCCTGTCCATAATGTGTGATTATTTATGAGTACTTTTTTACACTCCTGAGGCACCATTCTCTTTACAGTAATTTCGTAAGGTTTACCTTCTTTGTCTTTTAGTGTTAAAGCAACTCCTTTTTCTTCAAGAGATTTTTCTTTTGCCAACAATGACGTAGAAGTAAGTAATGTGATTAGTATAAATATTTTAAACATGTTTTTTCCTTATATATAATCATAACATAAACAAGAAAAAAAGTATTGTATTCTGTCTATAAAGTAAAAAAAATTAGAAAAACCCAGTATTTATACATTTGTTGCGACCTTATATGTAGGGTCATCTTCTTCAAAAGTACAAAATGGTCCTGCAGTATGCAAGGCTTTCTTACAGTCATTGGAGAGGTGTCTCAAGGTAAGCTTTTTGCCTGCTTTTTTATATTTTTCTGTGAGTCCATCAATGGCTTCAGCACCAGAACTGTCCATGACTCTTGCTCCCTTAAAATCGATGACTACTTCATCAGGAT
>JALWME010000027.1 GCA_027083995.1 Sulfurovum sp. | reverse complement strand
GCACAAAGTAGGCTTCTATCCCCAAAGCATGCAGCATAGATATGAGGAGATTGGACTTGTCATCACAGTCACCGAAATTTTCTTGTATGGTTTTTTGAGCTGATTTTTTTTGAAAAGTACTTGTTTTATACGGGATATTTGATGTAAAATCCAATAGCCTTTGTACTTGACAAAGTTTACTTTGGCAATTCTGTGTAAGTTTTTTAGCTTGATTTTCTATCTCTTTAGATGTTGTGACATAAGAGGTATAGGTGCCCTCTTTCGTACCTACTTGCGTTTTATCTACGATTTGTATAGCTTTGTATGTGCCATAGATAAAAAGCAAAAATGCTATGAGCATAATACCTAAAGCAAAACTTTTGACTCTTTCACTTTTCATTATCACACAGTAAAGTATCATGTCCGCAGTGACGACAGGTGCTTCTCATTGTAAACATATACCATCCATTTGTATCTTTCAAGATAGGTTCATGGCATTTTGAACATCTGATACGACTCCAGGGTATAGCAAAAATAAACGCTGGTATCAAATAAAACACTCTATCATAAAATACAGAGAGAATAATAAGCGTGCCTACAACAATTGCTAAAAATAGATACTTATAGTACTGAGGGATACACATTTTACTTCCTTTTAAAAAACTAAATTTTATAGGTATTCATCACTTACATAAAATTTTCTAGTTGGTATTAGATTTGTAGGTTGTCAAGAATGAGCTTACATTTAAGTAAGTGACTGAACGAACTCCTACAAATATGATGTCAAATAGAAAAAATTATTCCCACTCAATCGTAGCAGGTGGTTTTGATGAGATATCATAGACTACTCTGTTAATCCCGTCAATCTCATTGATAATTCTTCGGCTCATACCTTCAAGTACATCATGAGGCACATGAGCAAAAGTAGCTGTCATTCCATCTACAGACTCCACCATACGGATACAGACTGTATTGTCATAGGTACGGTTGTCCCCCATCACACCTACAGACTGCACATTAAGAAGTACCGTAAAGGCCTGCCATACTTTGTCGTAATAGCCTGTGGCTTTAAGTTCCTCTTGCATAATAGCATCACTTTCACGTATAAGATGTAAACCTTCCTCAGTGACTGCTCCCATAGTACGTATGGCAAGACCAGGTCCAGGGAAAGGATGACGTCCTATCATCTCACGAGGTAGACCTAGTTCAAGTCCCAGTTTACGCACCTCATCTTTAAAAATCTCTCTTAGAGGCTCTACAAGTTCAAATGTCATCCAATCAGGAAGTCCTCCTACATTATGGTGTGACTTGATGGTTTTAGACGGTCCTTTAACAGAGACAGACTCTATCACATCGGTGTAGAGTGTACCTTGTGCCAAAAATGCCACATCAGTATGTTTTTTAGCCTCTGCATCAAATACCTCTATAAACTTCTCACCTATAGTTTTACGTTTTTGCTCAGGGTCACTTACACCTTCAAGTGCATCCATAAACTCTTTTTTTGCATCAATAGTAATAAGTGGTATATCTAGCATTTTAAACATATTTTTCACATCTTGGGCTTCATTTTTACGCAATAAACCTTGATCTACAAATACAC
>JALWME010000026.1 GCA_027083995.1 Sulfurovum sp. | reverse complement strand
AAAAATCTTTTTCGTATGTTAAGAGATGATAAGACAACCGCTACCTCTTTTATGGTAAAATTTGAGCAGCTTAAAAAAAAGTTTGATGAACGCGAAGAGATACACTTGGATTCTGAGTACCATCAACAGCTTAAAGCATATATAGTACGTCTATATAAACAAACCTGTGGGCAAGAAGTGTTTACAGATAAAATTTTTTTGGACATAAGAGAGGCAGAGATGTCAAATTTAAATCGTTTACAAAAACTTAAAAATGGCACAAGCTACAAAAAAGATAAACATAAAGCAAAAAGACAAAACGAAGATTGGGGTTAAAATGAAGTTAAAATTGGGACTACTGGGAGCTGTATTGGCATTGTTGATAAGTGGATGTGGTGATGCACCTATAGCATACGGGAAAAATGACAAGACACCATATGCTACAAAAGAGTGTAATCAACAACTACGTTTAGGGAAGGAGATTGTACCTTCCCAGAAGATAGATAAAATTGTTGTCTATAAAGGTAAACGCACACTTAGTACATATAGAAATGGAAAAAAAGTAGATACTTTTCGTATGTCTTTGGGAGCAAAAGGTGGAGCCAATGGGGGAAACAAGGTAAAAGCAGGGGATTACAGGACACCAGAAGGGGTCTATAAAATAGTGAGAAAAAAATGTGACAACAGACTCTATAAGTCTCTTATGATTTCGTATCCAAATGCTTCAGACCTTGCACGAGCAAGAGCAGCGGGAGTAAGACCTGGAGGGTATATTACTATTCATGGGCAGCCTAAGTGGAATGCAGATGGACGGGGCGATAGTTATACTTTATCACGTGATTGGACAGAAGGATGTATGGCGGTACCAAACCGTGCGATGGATACACTTTGGAGAGCAGTAGAAAATGGTGTTACGATAGAGATTCATGCATAATCTAAGATAAATAGCAATTTTTTAGCTTATATTGATAAAGGTTATATTATCATATTGAATAATATTGGATTTTAAAGGAGAAACAATGAGAAGACTAACAATCACATTATGGATATTTTTGTCTACACTATGGCTTGTAGCTGGAGGAAATGTAAACCCAAATTTATCTGAAGTGGCTGACATCCCAAATAAAATCTGTAAAGAAAATAAAATATATATAGAAAAAGATGCTTTGCTTATGTGGCAAGATCAAGCATATGTAGATGCAGAAGATGGTGCATATAAGCGTAACCATTCTGTAGCAAAAGTGGGAACATGGGAACATGCTATGAATTATTGTCGTAGTTTAAACTATGCAGGATATACAGACTGGAGACTTCCAACTTCTGATGAGTTGGTACATGTACATAGAAAAACAGGACAGGTATTTTCTTATTATCGAGACAATGACTTCTGGACATCTACACCTACAACAGATGTGAGATACTATGTTGTTTTTCCTGCAGATGCATATCAATATAAAAGATATAAAAAAGAGAGTAACTATGTGCGATGTGTACGATGTATCAGCAGGGCAGAACAAAGAGCGGCGTCTCGTGCTGATAGCAGACCGATTTTTCAAAGCAGATAATAATCTTTAGAGGATTTTCACTTCCTCTGCAAGTGTAAT
>JALWME010000025.1 GCA_027083995.1 Sulfurovum sp. | reverse complement strand
GTTGCAAATTCATCTTCTGCTTTATTTTCTATAAACTTTAAACTATTTCCACTTATGCCAACCCACCCTATCTGCTTTGCAGGTACACCTACCATAAGAGCATAAGGCTTCACATCTTTATTGACAACTGCACCAGAACCAATAAGTGCATACTCACCAATAGTTACACCACACACTATCGTTGCATTTGCTCCTACAGAACAGCCTTTTTTAAGCAGTGTCTTTTTGAACTCTTCTTTTCTTTGTATAAATGCTCTTGGATTAATGACATTCGTAAAAACCATAGAAGGTCCCAAAAAAACATCATCTTCCACCTCAACCCCCTCATAGACAGAGACATTGTTTTGCACTTTTACTCCATTACCAATAGTCACTTTAGGTCCCACTACACAGTTTTGTCCGAAAGAACAGTCATTTCCTATCTCAGTCTCAGGCAGCACATGACAAAAGTGCCAAATTTTTGTTCCCTCCCCTATGCTTGTGCCAGCATCTACAATAGCAGTCTCATGAGCATAGTATTCACATATCACTTTATAACCTTTTTGCAAAAAGGATGATAATCTCCCTGAAGTCCAACAGCCTCTAAGTTTCGAATAGTAGATACCATAGATATAGACCCATAGGCTTCATCCAATCCAAAGCCATTGCCCTTGAGTATCTCTTCATAAGAACGTGTATGTAAATCTGTAAATCCTCCTGAGAACTCTATCTCTTCTCCGTTTACAGTGATAGAACGGTAGGTGCGTTGTCCTGCCTCTCGTATTGCTTTAGGGATATAGTTATAATTTACAGACAAGAACCATCTTACATTGGCATGTTTAAGTTTAAATGAACCAGCATTACAATCTGGTGTTTTTACATGTACTATATTTTCTTCTACCTCCCCAAATATCCAAGTCAACATGTCATAGAAATGCACACCTATATTTGAAGCAATACCTCCAGACTTGGCTTCATCACCTTTCCATGAGATAAAATACCATTTGCCTCTACTTGTTAAGTATGTCAAATCAATATCATAGATTTTATCGGGATTTTCTGCCAGCTCTTTCGTCACTTTCTCTTTAAGTGCAATGATTGAAGGATGCAGTCTAAGTTGCAAAATGTTATATACTTTTTTTTCCGTCTCCTGTTCGATTATTTTAAGCTGATCTATGTTCCAAGGATTTAAAACAAGAGGCTTTTCACAAATCACATCTGCACCAGACTTTAAACCAAAACGTATATGTGAATCATGCAGATAATTAGGAGAACAGATAGAAACATAGTCTATCTTCTTTCCTGTATCCCTATGCCATTTATCTACAAATCTGTCAAACCTTTCAAACTCTGTAAAAAAATCAGCTTGCGGGAAGTTACTGTCCATAATCCCTATACCATCATAAGGGTCAAGTGCAGCTACTAGGTTATTCCCTGTCTCTTTTATGGCTTTCATGTGTCGAGGTGCTATGTATCCTGATGCACCTATAAGGGCAAAGTTTTTACCTGTATTCATTATAATCTCCATGTAGGGTCTTCTATAATCCCTTTTACATCAATAAGCACTGCTTCATTTGTACTTATATTTTCATAATCACTTCTTGTCAATG
>JALWME010000024.1 GCA_027083995.1 Sulfurovum sp. | reverse complement strand
TACTCACACAAAAGCAAGCCATCTCTTTGGCAGCTGTGTTTATGGCATTTGCAGGGATATTTTTGTTTGAAGGTACACGCTATGGTGGAGACAGCGTTGAAAGTGAAGCGAAGTTGCAAGCGTTGTATGAGGAGTATCCTGCGTTTAGCAGTAGCTATACAAGGGATGCAGAGTTAGAAAAATATAGAAGTATAGATAAAAATGAACGTAAAAAGCGAGATACTATTAAAGCATTTTCTGGCATGATTTTCAAAGGGGTGACGTTGACTGCTTTGCATGTGGATGAGAAGTCATTTAAGGCACAGTTTTCTTGTATAGATACAGAAGCAGCAAATAAAGTTAAGGCGTTGGCAAAAAAAGCACACTATATTGCATCTAAAGTTAAAGGCAGTACGGACTTAAGCATAGAGGGGACATTATGAATTGGAGACAATACCAAAACGAACTTATAGCCCTTATCGCTTTTGTACTGATGCTTGGTGCATATATCTACAAGCACAACCAAGCAACAACACAAGCAACACAAGCTCAAGCAGTAGAGCAATCTTTAGGCGAACTTAAAGAACTCATCGCTCTAAAGAAAGTATGGGCAGACAAAAAAACAGGTAAAAAAATAGATAGCTTAAAAACACTCATACCTGCAGCAAAGGTAAAGTGGAGCAAAAAGAGTAAAAAAGTCATAGCCACCTATACAGGACTTGGGACAAATGAACTCAATAGGCTCATCACTAAGATTTTAAATCTACCTGTCGAGATAGGTCTTTTGGATGTACAAAAAATAGGCACAACCTATAATGTGGAGTTCAAATGCAAATGGTAAAAAAGATTTTCATAGCATTGGCAGTGTTTTGGTTTGCTCTTTTTGTATTTATGCCAAAGCAGGCACTCTACTACAAGCTAGAGCAAGAGCTTGCAAAATATAATATAAAGATTAATGAAAAAAGTATTCAGGAGGGCTGGTTCACCTTAAATTTACAGGGGTTGGATGTTTATGTCAAGGGTATTAAGCTAGCAAGCATAGAAGAGGTAAAACTTTTTACACTTTTGTTTTACAGCAAGGTAGAGCTAGACAATCTCATGCTGGATGAATCGCTCAAAGCGATGGCTCCAACCCAAACAGAACATGCTAAGCTCACGCATGCCATCTGGTCTGCGCCAGTCATACATGTAGAAGCAGAGGGTTCTTTTGCTGGGCTAGAAGGAGATATCTATTTGCTTGAAAAAAGATTACGTTTAGATTTTAATGACACCAAAGCCATAGCAGACCTGCAGTCCAAACTTAAAAAAGATAAAAAAGGATGGTACTATGAAACATCTTTTTAAACCAGATATTTTTAAAACTATTTTAGCACTTTTGGCTCTTTTGCTGCTGGTAAAAATTGTATGGTTTGTTGTCCAGATACTGTGGCTTCCTGTAAGCGGGGTAGACCAGGTAGCACAAAATGGTGCAAAGCCCCTTTACTATAGAGTTAAACTGACCCCTAACAAAGCAGAAGCCCCAACAATCATAAAACCTACTAAAAAACCTGTTCAACAGACATCAGGAAGCATCAAAGATATAAAACTTTTGGCGATATATAATGCATCAGACATCACAGTGGTGACCATAGAACATAAGTCTAAAACCAAAGTACTTTCACGAGGTGATGAGATTAACGGCTTTGTCCTTGTGGGTGCAGGCAATAACTTCGCTACATTTTCCAAGAAGTCCAAAACCTATAAAGTAATGCTTCTTAAAAGCAAGACAAGTAGTAAATCAGGCAGCAAAAAATCAAGTAAAAAAACTATTCTTGAAAAAGTGAGTCAGGCACCTAAAAAAGAGACAGGGGATGTCACTGATGCAGGTGACCATAAAATCATCGACCGTTCATTGCTGAAACACTATGCCCAGAACATGGAAGATATTTACAAGAATATAGGCATAGCAGAAATAAAAAATGGCAAGGATTTGGCAGGTTTTCGCATTACGTTTGTGCGAAAAGATTCACCTTTTGCAAAACTTGACATAAGGCGTGGCGATGTCATCAAGTCCATCAATGGACAAGAGATAAATAGCTATAATGCAGCATTCGGTGTGTATAAAAACATTCAAAATATAGATAACCTTACTTTGGTCATCCAAAGAGGTAAAGAAGAAATGGAGTTAGAATATGAAATTAACTAAAATAGTGTTGAGTACTTTACTTGTACTCTCTACAGGCCTACATGCTGAAGAGAAGGTAGATGTCAATTTTAGAGACCTTAGTGTCAAAGACTTTATAGAGATGGTTTCTAAGATTACGAAAAAAAATATACTTATCGAGAGTGAAATCAAAGGCAAGATTAATTTTGTCTCGACGACACCTATTAAAAAGTCTTCACTCTTGCCACTGGCGAACTCTATATTGGGAGGCAAAGGACTGTCACTTATTGATCAGGGCGAGTACTACAAAGTAGTCAAGTCAGCAAATGCAGCAGGAGAAGGATTAGACGTAGGTTCTAGTATAGATGGAGACACCATGAAGACAGTTATGTTTCCTTTAAAAAATTCCAATGCCGCTGTCATACGTGCTAAAATAAAACCATTGTTACATAAAAGTGCCAAGGTTATCTCTTTTAAAGAAAACAATGTTTTGGCAATTACGGCAAACCCAAGAACGCTACGTGCTATCTCTAAAGTCATTAAAGCTGTAGAGGAGAGAGGGGATAAAAAATCTACGATTGTACGTTTACAAAATTCTACAGTAAAAGATGTTTTTACCAATGCTCAAGCGATGTCTAAAAAGCTTTTTCCTCAGACTATAGAAAGTGAAAAAGTAGATGTTTTTAAAGATGAGGCGACAAACTCTATCATTTTGGTAGGAAAGGCTGAAAACAATAACCGTATGATACGTTATATCAAACAACTTGATATACAAGGTGAAGACCAAACACAAAAAATGTACGTGATTCCCTTAAAAAACTCCAATGTAGAAGAGATGGAAAAGATACTGGGTAAACTTGTCTCCCAGATGAACTCTGTAGCAGTAAAGCGGCCTAAAAAAGGTGGAAAACCACCAAGTAAAGCGATGGTGGTCTCAGACCTTGAAAGAAATTCTCTTATTATTCTTGCTACGGGTGAGCAGATAAAAAATATACGTAAAACCGTCATGAAAATAGATGTCCCGCAAGCACAAGTATATGTCAAAGCCCGTATTATTGAGGTCAATACAAATCTTGCCGAACAACTAGGAATGAAATATGGTTTTGAAGGGGGAAAGATTACTTCTAGTGGACTATTCTCTGCAGCTGCAAACCTTGGGGCATCTTCATTGAATATATCTCAAAATTTATTAGGATTTTTAAATAACCAAACTACAAGATTTGATCAAAACGGTAATGCTTTTACAACCAACGAAAGACCATTTCAGTTTGATAATGGTATTTCTCAAGTATTTGCATTAGGGGCAAAATTAGATTTGTTAAAACAGGGTGGAGCAGCACAAATTTTATCTGAACCTTCTGTGTTGTGTACCAACAACAAAGAAGCCACTATTCAAGTAGGACAAACGCAGTCCATTTTAACACAAGCGCAGCAGTCTACACAGGGGCAAGGAAATATCATCAACAACTACTCCAGAGAAGATATAGGGATTACCCTTAAAGTAAAACCAAGACTCTCGAGTAACAACAAGGTGACTCTTGAGGTGGAAGCGGAGATAGAAGATATTCTACCAGGCTCTTCTGCTGCTGCAGACAGACCAACTACCACTAAACGTAAAGTTACAACCAATGCTATCGTGAACAATGGAGAGACTATTATCTTAGGTGGGCTTATCAAAAGTTCTGGGGGTAAAAACTCAACAAAAGTACCAATACTTGGTGAAATTCCTGTACTAGGTAGATTGTTCCGTTCGGATGCAGACCTAGAGAGCCAAGTGAATGTTGTTATCTATCTTACACCATACATTGTAAGAAAAAGTGGTGATTTGCAGCGTCTTCGTGCCGCATTGATGGAACTTGAAAATATACAAACCAAGTATAACTCCATGGTTAGACGTGGACTGGAGTCAGGAATAGATTCAGACTATGTAGAAAGATCGACAAAAACAGTTCAGGCAAGTAAACGTATACGTCGAAAGCAAGTACGTGCAAATGTACATAACCTTGATATTTTAGAGGAGGAGTAGGGATGTATTTTCCTCGTCTCCAGGATGTCAATCTCGAGCCTTTATGGGAAGAAGAGATAAACCACAAGCTTGCTACAAAGCACGCTTTACTCTTTAGTGAAATAGACGGTGTAAAAACATGTATCGTAGAAGAAGCTACATTGGGTGAGGCACTTAACTACTTTTCTAAACTCTCTTTAGACTATCCTGTAAGTATTGTAGACAGTGAGAGTTTTGAAAGACTAAAGAACAAGTTTTTAGAGATTCAGACTGGTTCAGACTTCGAAGAGATGTCAACTACTTCAGATGAGCTTATAGAAGTAGAATCTGATCTTTTAGAGTTTATCCGTAACTCACAAGATCTTCTTTCCAGTGAAGAGTCAGCACCTATTATCAAGCTTGTAAACTCTCTATTTTTTCAAGCCCTTCAAAAAGGGGCAAGTGATATACATATAGAGAGTGGAGAACGAAAAGGTGAGGTACGCCTACGTATGGATGGTGCATTGAAAAAGCACCTCGATTTAGATAAAAGTATCACATCATTGGTGATTAACCGTATTAAGGTTATCTCAAATCTTGATATCTCAGAAAAAAGAGTCCCCCAAGATGGTCGTACACAGTTGAGTATCTCTGGTAAAAATATTGATGTAAGGGTCTCTATATTGCCTACTTACCATGGAGAACGGGTTGTGATGAGGATCCTCTCTCAGTCGGAACATATACCTACGCTCGAATCATTAGGTTTTACAGAAGATATCACACAAGATTTATATAAATTGCTTAACCATGCACATGGCATGATACTGGTTACTGGTCCTACAGGCTCAGGTAAGTCTACAACATTGCATGCCTGTTTGCAGCATGTGGCAACCCCAGATAAAAATATCTTAACAGTGGAAGACCCGGTAGAGTATAATGCAGACAATATTTCTCAAATACAAGTCAATACAAAAGTAGGACTCACTTTTTCTGCTGGATTGCGTTCTATCCTTCGGCAAGATCCAGATATTATCATGATAGGGGAAATGAGAGATCAGGAGACAGCAGAGATAGGACTACGTTCTGCACTCACAGGACACCTGCTACTTTCTACACTTCATACCAATGATTCTACATCGGCACTTTCGCGTCTGATGGATATGGGCATCGAAGGCTTTCTCATCTCTTCAACCCTTTTGGGGGTTCTTGCACAAAGACTTGCACGTAAACTTTGTGTAGAATGTAAGGCAGAGACCAAGCTGGCACCTGCAACATGTGATGAGTTGGCGCTTGAGAAAGAGAAGCTCTACTTTAAGCCTGTGGGCTGTAAGGTCTGTGATTTTACAGGCTACAAAGGCAGGCAGGCTATCGGTGAACTGTTCGTCATTGATGATGAGGTGAAAGAGATGATGAAAGATGGGTTTAACGATCATCAAGTACGCGAAGCCATGAAAAAGCGGGGCATGCTCACCATAGCAGACAAGTTAAGAAGCATGATGATAGAAGGTACTACCTCTTACGAAGAAGCAGTACGTGTCGGGATTATGGACGGTTAGTATTTATGCAAAACCGTAAAGCATTTACACTTATTGAAGTTCTTATCTCTATTGCGTTGTTGGGCATGATGATAGTGCCACTGTTTTCAGTAATTGAGATGATGCGTAACTCAAATGAGCATCTTTTGGTATCGCTCGAAAAATCTAAACAAATTACCAAAGCCACCAAAGTACTTTTCTTGGATATCTTAAGTTCAGATGGCAACCTTGTCATCAAAAAGGATGAATTTACACGACTTTGTATAGAGGAGACTAAAAATTCGCTTTACAATCTGCCCATAGCAAAAGTTTGCTGGGTCATACTAAAAGATAAAAATACTCTGGCACGTATAGAAGGACATAGTTACGCCATACCATTAAAATCGGAAGATAGAGTTGAAGTAGATAAAGTGATGACAGGAGTAGAGATATTTGACGTTTATCAGCAAAAAGATAAAGTACTTGTACTCATACAACAAAAAGGACAAGACCCCATTAGTTTTATGGTACAGGGCATTACCAATCCTGTGCTGGAAGTATTGGCTGATGGTACTAAAATTATGCGTGATGGACGTAAAGTTCTTAAAGATGGTACACAAATATTTAAAGACGGTTCTAAAATTTTACCTGATGGAACAGTTGTCCCTGCACCTAAGAAAAGAAGGGGACAAAGCAAGACAAAAACAAAATCTCCTAGAAGAGGAGAAGATACAGGACCTAAACGAGTTACTCCAACAAGACAAATACCATAAGAGAAAAGAAAGTGAGAGGTAAGATGCAAGAAATATATGAAAAATTAGGACTATTTTATCTAGGCAAAGATATAGATAAAAAAAATATGGAAGCAACAGAGGCATTGACGCTTTTAAAAAACAAAAACTTCACCACCCATGCGGCCATTATAGGTATGACAGGTTCTGGTAAAACAGGATTGGGCGTAGGACTCATAGAGGAAGCTGCACTGGACAATATTCCCTCCATTGTTATAGACCCCAAAGGAGATATGGGTAACCTTTGCTTGGTTGACAGTACATTTTCTGCTAAAAATTTTGAACCATGGGTAAAAGATGAAGCCCAAGCCAAAGAGAAAGATGTCTCAGAGTATGCAGAAAAGACAGCAAACATGTGGAGAGAAGGCATAGAATCATGGGATCAAAGTACTGAACGTGCAGCCAAACTTCAAGCAGTACCAAAAACAATTTATACGCCAGGAAGTTCTGCAGGTGTGGCTATCAATGTGATGTCATCGCTTGACGCACCTCCAGGTGAAGTGATGGAGGATAGTGATACTTTTACCTCTTACCTCAAAAGCACTACGGTCTCTCTGCTCTCTTTGGTGGGGATTGTTGCAGATCCTTTAGACTCCAAAGAGTATATACTTCTTGCACAAATCATTACCAAAGCATGGTTGGCCAATGAAGATTTGAGTATTGAAACCCTTATTGGCAAGATTATCAAGCCAAGCTTTAAAAAGATAGGTGTCTTGCCTTTAGATGACTTTTATCCACAGGATGCACGTTTTAAGTTGGCGACAAAATTTAACTCTCTTCTTGCAAGTCCCTCTTTTTCTCTCTGGTTACAAGGAGAGAGTTTAGACATACAAAAACTGCTTTATGATGAAAATGGTAAAGCAAAAGTAGCCATCTTCTCCATCTCGCATTTAAATGATGATGAACGTATGTTTTTTGTAACACTCCTGCTTAACAAATACATCGCGTGGATGCGTAGACAATCTGGTACTTCTGCACTCAAAACACTTCTGTATATGGATGAAATTTATGGTTTCTTCC
>JALWME010000023.1 GCA_027083995.1 Sulfurovum sp. | reverse complement strand
TATTTTTGCAGGGGCGTATGATGGTAGCTATTTTATGGATGATGGCCTTACTGTCGGTTTTTTTAGTGGGTATCATGATACATGTAACGAACATTAGTCAAAGTTAGGGTAAAAACATTATCTAAAATATCTATACGATATTTATTAAAAAATATTTTTAGCTTATAATATTAATACTTTAATCCGTCAATTTGTATCATATTTGTATGCCTATGCTGCATGTATCAGCACTATTAGATTGTTCTAACATCCAAAAAACTCCCACTTTCATATGTAAGTAGTTTTGGAAATGTAGCTATGAGTCTCTTTGCTGCATCTTGGGGTGTTTGTATGTGTCCATCTTTTAGCCTTTTGGCAGAGGTGTAGATTTTATCATCTACTTCATTAATAATGTGTTCTACCATAGGTGTTTGTATGACGCCTGGTGCTAGTGAAGTAAAGTGAATGCCAGGTAGCTCCTTGGCGTAGACATTGAGAAGCATATTGAGTCCAGCTTTAGAGAGTGAGTAGGCTCCCCATCCTTTTGAACCATTGACTGCTGCACCTGAGCTGATACCTACTATTTGTCTAACAGTTGCATAAGCAGATAGGGTGTCTATGAGTTCTTTGTTTGCCCAAACGTTGAGCTCCATGACTTTTTTGAGCTGTGCAAGTTCTGTTTGGGCTAGTGTTTTTATGTCTCCCAATATACCTGCATTGAGTATGGCTATTTCAAAGTGATGTCCTTGGACAAAACTTTGAATTGTATCTTGGAGCATAAAAGTTTCATTTAAATCATAAGGAAAAAAGAAAAAATGAGGGTGAACATCTAAGGTTTTTGGAAAAGTACGCCCTATAGCGTATACTTGATAGCCTTGCTCTAGGTACTCTTGTACCAAAGCCTCACCTAGCCCAGAACCGATACCTGTGATAAGTATATTTTGCATCTTGTACCCCTTTCGTAATACTCTATGCTATAATTATGCCAAAATATATTTATTACAGAGGATAACTATGAGTAAAGAAAACAAAACTGTAGAACAGAGAATTGAACGTATCTATAAGTTGGCAAAAGGACATTTTGGTGAAGTACGATTTGTGGGGATTAAAAAACATACTAAAATAGGATGGATAGCCAAGATACAATTTGATGAGTTTGAATCACTTATCTCAGATGGAGAGACGGCTGAGGATGCTTTAAGAAACCTACGTAAAAGAGTGAAGAAAATCATCGACCGTTACAACATGGTGTAGTGACTGCGTCAAATTAAAAATTAAAAGTTAAAAATTAAAATGAAAAAAAATATAATTGTTATAGGTTTTATGGGAGTAGGTAAGGGTACGACTGCACGGGCTTTTAGTAAAAAGTATGGTACCTACATCATAGATACAGATGACCTCATAGAATCTAAAGAGAACAAAGAAGTTAAAAGAATTTTTGAAAAAAAAGGTGAAGCGTACTTTAGAGAGCAAGAACAAGCTACAGCAGACTGGATAGAAGCATGTGTAACAGGTACACTTATCTCTTGTGGTGGTGGGTTTTACAAGGTAAATAACCTTAAAAAACTGGGTACAGTTGTGTTGCTTGATGCTTCTTTTGAATGGATATACAACCGTTTGAAAACTGCTAAAAATGCT
>JALWME010000022.1 GCA_027083995.1 Sulfurovum sp. | reverse complement strand
AAGAGAAAAGATGTACACATCGCTTTTGATGGAGATGCTGTACTTTTTTCAGATGAGTCTGAGAAAGTATACCAAAAACATGGATTAGAGGCATTTATCAAACATGAAAAGAAAAATGCCAAAAACCCTCTGCCCAAAGGGCCTTTTGCCAAATTACTCAAAGTAATATCTCAAATACAAAAAAAGTTCCCTATGGAAAAGTCACCTATACGTACATCTCTCATAACAGCACGTGACTTTACTACATTTGAGCGGGTTATTCGTACATTTGATGCTTGGAATGTTCGTGTAGATGAAGCCTTTTTCTTAGGTGGTGTTGAAAAAAGAAAGATAGTAAAGTCTTTTAAAGCAGATATCTTTTTTGATGATCAGGATGTGCATCTGGAAAAAACATCTCAAAAAACACCCTCTGCAAAAGTACCATATAAAAGATAGAGTTATATATAATATAATTTTGTATAATACAAACTTGATTTTAATCTATATTTATATTATAATGTTATCAAATATTACTACATAATAAAAGGGGTAATAGATGAGAGGTTTATTCAATTTAGTTGTCACACAAGAGAAAAAACTACGTAAAGCTTCTATACCATGGATAATGTTACTTGTCAGTACTGCAGGGCAGGCATCTTGTAGTAAACTGGCAAAATTTGCAGGTATCAGTAAAAATAACCTAGAACATATCGTAGACAAACTTGTCAAAGTAGAGACAAGCACTGGAAAGTATAATGTTAAAAATCACTCTTCAGGTGCATATGGACGTTACCAAATTATGCCAAGCACGGCAGAGTTTTATGCAAAAAAACTAAATATTCCAAAAGGTATGTGGAAAACACCCTACAACCAAGATAAAATCTTTAGAGCCATTATGAAAGACAACATTAAGAGCTTACGACGCAATGGACACAGGGTTTCCGCATTTACACTTTATGCTACACATCAACAAGGTGCGGGTGGATTTAATGCTATCATTAAAGGTAAAAAGCTTACCAAAAGGTTAGAGAAAAGTCTCAGACAAAATCTTCCTTCACATCTAGCAAAAGTAAAAAAATCTCAACTAAGAGGAACATGGATACGTTATTGGAAAAAGAAGTTAGGATAAGCTATTTCCTCTTTTTTTGTAAAACTCTACCTTAAATGCCTCAAACCTCTCTTGTACAATAGCCTCTCTCATCTGCTTCATCAAATCTAAATAATAATACAAGTTATGTATAGTCCCTAGTCTAAAGTAGCTAATCTCTTTGGCACGGTAGAGGTGTCGCAGGTAGGCTCGTGAGTAGTTTTGGCATACCATACACCCACATTCTGAATCTATGGGATTTTCATCTGTTGTATAGGTAGATTTTTTGATATTTATTTTTCCAAAGCTTGTAAAGAGTGTACCATTGCGTGCATTTCTAGTAGGCATCACACAATCAAACATATCGATGCCTCGTGCGACATTCTCTACCAAGTCTTCTGGTGTGCCTACACCCATAAGGTAACGAGGTTTATCTTCTGGCATGAACTGTGTGGTCCACTCTACAGTATCATACATATCCTGATTGGCTTCACCAACACTTAGTCCGCCGATTGCAAAGCCATCATAATCCATTGCACAAAGTTCTTTGGCAGA
>JALWME010000021.1 GCA_027083995.1 Sulfurovum sp. | reverse complement strand
AAGACCTCTTCTAATCGGTCTTATACCGATGCTCAATATGAGTATATGGAAAAGCTTATCCTTGAAGACCCTGAGATACAAGCCGTGCATGTTCACCAATACATGGAGCAAGATTATGGCAAAGATGAAGCCCCCTCTTATGCAACGGTGGTTCGTATGATGAAGAAGTGGAAAAAGGACCCTAATAATATCTTGATTTACTCTTTGGCTGTTAATCCCTCTGATACGGTTTCTAAGTATCGCCCAGCACATGGAAGAGCAGATAGTGAAGTGATGCATACCAATGCATTATGGGAGCTTGATGGAACTCCTGCTGATGTTATCTGTTCGGATGGTATACGTTATAGCATATCGGCTGCCATTGATGTTTACTCTCGTCGTGTGGTTTGGGTGCTTGAACCAAGTTCGTCGGCTGTTACCTTGGGGCGAATGCTTAAAAAAGGTATTGAGAAGTTTGGTATACCACAAGCTGTTCTTTGTGACCAAGGTAAAGAGTATAAATCTAAGAACTTTGCTTATACCTGTGCAAGACTACAGATAGAACAACGATTCACTCCACCATTTGCTGGTTACATGAAGCCACATATAGAGCGTTTCTTTGGAACCATGACCCGTGACCTGTTTTCTCGGACTGATGGCTTTATTGGGTATAGCGTAGCACACAGAGAACGCATAGCAAACCGTAAAACTTTTTCAGACAAAAAAGAGAGTCAAGAGAAGTGGCTCAATCGCTTTAAAAATGGTGATGAGTTTGCTCGAAAGTTTGCCAATAAAAAAGAGAATGTAGGTATTGATATCCATTGGTCTAAGAGTCGCGATGAGCTTGAACTACTAATGGAGACATGGACGACCATGTATGAGAACCGACATCACCGAGGTATAGATACTACTCCAATGAAGCGTTGGAACAGTTGTGGTGTTCCTCAAAATAGGATTACTGATAGCAATGTTCTAAATATCTTAGTTGGCTCTTCTGTTAAAAAGAAGATTACCAAAAAAGGGATTACCTGGAATAAGATTACCTATATAAATGATTTGTTCTATGACATGGGTGGTCAGAGCGTGTGGGTGTTGTCGGATGATGACCTTGGTGTTATTTATGTTTATGATTTAGACATGAACTTTGTCTGTAGAGCTGAAAACCAAGCAGAACTTGGAAAAAGCCGTTCAGAGTATGGAGCTAGTCGTAAGTTTGATGCCTCTGTTGCTAAGAAGCAGAGAAAACTAGATGAACTAAGAGCAAACAAACCTAAGCGTTTAGAGACGTTCTTAGACGGCAAAAAAGAGAATGCCGTAAAAGATGAAACCGTAGAGTTTGCCATTGAGCATAAGAGTGAAGCCATAAAAGCTGTAGAAAATGCAGTAGTTGACGGTAAGAATGAGAACATAGAAGTAAAAGAAGAGGTGGTATTGGTAAATGGTAGACCAATATTTAACTCGCTTCATGAGCGTTTTATGTGGGATTTTAAACATGATATGGTTGATGAGTCAACCAAAAAACTCGCAGAGAAAAAAGAGCGAATTTATAAAATGGCTCTTGAAGAGTGGGAAGAGAGAAAATTAGCTTAAAGGTTTAATAGAGAAGTTGGGGAACTTCTCGTTTAAGTCTTTAGTTTAGGCATAAAGACTAATTCAAAATTGGAGGGTTTCATGAAAGAAACTTTTATTAAGACAGAAAATTATACCAAGATGTTTGAGCTTATGTCAACCTTGGTTGATGATTTGGAAGGCAATGCAGAGCGTATGGGTTTAGGCTTTGGTGAGTATGGACTTGGTAAAACCTTTGCTTTGGAGCGTGTGACAGCAGAGTTTAACGCTGTATTGCTTAGACAGACACAAGTTTGGACTAAAAGCTCTGTTCAGCTTCTTTTGGCTCGTGAACTTGGTATTGATACCAAAGGCAAAAAGAGCATTGAGGTATTTGATGAGATAGTAGAGCGTTTGCTTCATGAACCTCGACCTATTATTATTGATGAAGTTGATGGACTCCTGAAAGCTGACCGATTTAGTGTTTTGGAATTTTTTAGAGACGTGCATGACGTTACAGCAAATGTATTGGTTATGGTAGGTATGGAGTCTTGTAACTCACGGTTAAAAAATCATCCTCATTTCTATAGTCGTATTGTTGAAAAGGTGAAATTTAGAAAGATTGGTATTGAAGATATAAAAAAGTTTTGCCTCCAGAGTGAGGTTAAACTTGAAGATGACCTCTTGGAATTCTTCTTAAAGAAGTACCCGAATCTTAGACGAATTAAAGTTTTCATCTTACGTATTGAAAAATGGGCAGAGGCAAACGGTATTGAGTCCATGAGTTTAAAGCTCTTTAGACAAAGTGGTGTGGAGAAAGATGATGAATAAAACAGTCATAACAGGTAGTGGACACAGTGCCGTAAGGCACTTTGGAAAAGCGAGACGAAAAACTAAACGCCAAAGAGCATGGGAGTATATGAGACGAAACAGAGTCTTTAGAGTCGGTGATGTGTTGCTTGTGCTAGAGATGTCTGAAAACTCCTTGCAGATGTTATTGCGTCAACTGGTTCAAGCAAAATATATCAAGATGGTAGAGCATAAACGAGCTTTTATCGACAAGAAATATAAACTTGTGAAAAACACAGGTGTTGTTTGTCCAGCGATGATTAACAACGAAAAAGCCTTATGGGATGTAAACATAGGGGAAAAAGTCTTCATAGGAAAACATCATGAAGGTTAGCCATATTCAGAAAATATGGAACTATATGCGGCGCAACAGACACTTTACCATGTCAGACATAGGCATGATAGTTACGTGCAGTAGAGACTACCTTAAGGACACCGTGCGACGGCTTGAACTTGCTGGTTATGTTAAAAAAGTAAGTACAGAGCGTGAGAGCATGAGAGTGACGTACCGAATGGTTAGAAACACAGGTGTTAAAGCACCACAGCTCTCAGCTAAACGTGCTGTGGACAACAACACAGGTGAAACCTTTCATATTAGGGGGTTACGCATTAATGAACCTATTTTACGTTTTATTGTCACTAATGACTTAAGGCAGTTCTCCTATCACCACATTCAAGCACAAGTACAAAGTGCTTCTAAAAATGGCATTCACCTTATCTTGAAAAGATTGAGTGAGAAAGGTGTTATCGAAAAAGTAGGTAAAGGCGTAAATGGTGTGTTTTATTATGCTGTAAATACAGAGTATAAAAATATTTTAACAAAGGAGATACATGAAAAAGATATTGCAATTTGTCCTGTGTGCCATAGCGTTCACACTGCGACTAAAATCAAAAAACAGATATTCGACTTTAATAATAGGAGGAATAAAGAATGAGTAGACACACCAATAATACAGTATTTAGTTTTTTGGAAGTGTCTAAACGATTAGGAATAAGCATAAGAGAGGTTGAGTTGTTGGCTAAGTCAGGAGAGTTGGTACGTGCAGTATC
Source organism: Sulfurovum sp. (assembly GCA_027083995.1). Next base: position 23,200 of record JALWME010000021.1, on the reverse strand, counting down.
ACCTGTGTTTAGAGTACCAGCAATTACTAGAGAAAGTTTTTATATGTATGTAAATAAGAAAGGTTTAAACGATGCCAGAAAAAAAATGGATTAATAGAAAAGGGGTAGAAGTTCACCCAGATAATGTACCAGCTTCTGAAAAATTAAAAGATGAGATGGTAAGAGAGATACTTGAAACAGTAGAGAAGCAACAAGCTTTAAATCAAGCATTCAAAGCAGATACTCTTGAAAAAGTTGATGATTATATCTCTTTAATGCGTGAAGAGTATCACCTTGACCCTGTAAAAAGTAAAAAAGGAAACATTGAATTGACTAGCTTTGATGGTCTTCAGAAAGTGACTATTACAGTTCAAGACACTATTGAATTTGATGAAAAACTCTCTTTTGCTAAAGAGAAGATTGACGAGTTTCTAAAAGAAGAGACAAAAGATGCTTCTGCAAACATTCAGACGCTTGTTCTAGGAGCATTTAAAGCTAACTCTAAAGGTTCTGTCAATGTTAAAAACATATTAGAGTTAAAAGGCTTAGAGATAGAAAGCCCATTGTGGGATGAAGCAATGCAGATTATTGATGACAGTGTTAAGGTTGCTGTCTCTAAGAGCTATATTCGCTTTTACAAAAAAGAGAAGATTGGTGACAAGTTTGAACATCTATCTTTAGATGTATCTAAAATATAAAAAAGGTTAAGTTATGGGATTAAGAGAAGCACAAAGTGCATTTACACGTGATATTGGAAGACTTATTGCTTATGCTGACGAGATTGGTGTAGAGCTTACTTTTGGTGATGCCTACAGAAGCAGAGCACAGCAGTTACTGAACTATTTTGGTAACTCTGTTTACTCTATAGGTAAAGGACTAAAACTAATTAAAGGTAGAAAAGTTTCATGGACAATGAACTCTAAGCATTTAGACCGTTTGGCTGTTGACTTCAATTTCTTTATTGATGACAAATTAACTTATGTTGATGAGAAGCTTGACTTGCTTGGTACGTACTGGGAAAGTTTAGATGAGAAAAATGAATGGGGTGGTTTTTGGAAGAAAAAAGACTCACCACATTTTCAAAGAAATAAATAAAAAAGGATTTCAAATGAAAGCGTTAACTGTAAGAGAATTAATAAGAGAATTACAAAACATTGTAGAAAATGATGAAGTGTTAGTAGCTACAGAAGTAGGAGCTGTTGCCGACAAAGAGATAGTTTCACTTTTTGTAGACAAAGAAGGTGTTGTGGTCTTGGAGTGTCGCGATGCTGATTAGTTTAAATGAAATATATGAGGTTCAAGAAGCCATTAAGCTTAAAATAAAAAGTAAAAATCCTTGGCGTAAGTAGATTTATAGAACTTCATTTATGGAGTTCTGTTAAGTTTATAGGAGGTGTAACAAATGGCAATAAGCAATGCTGTGTGCAAACAAGGTGATGAAGCTCTAGGCTCTAATGCGTTGGCTAGTCCAAAGATGGAACAACACAAAATGATTAATCTTTTGGCTGGTTGTATGAGTAAGAGGGTTTTTAAATTTTACTTATATGGTTCTTTACAAAAGGAAGTTTTGATTTTTTATTTTTCTCATAATGCCATAGCTATGGAGTTCATGAAAGAATATAAAGAGTTTAGAGAAAAAATTATTCCCTTGTATGAGAAACATGAAATGAAAAAGATAATATTTTTTAGAAAAATGGAGGCACGAGTGGAGAACCGACCACCACCACGACACAAAGAAGACAAACGCCGTCCAGACGTTGCCAAAGGTGATTTTGTGAATATGGCAGAAGATGAGAGCATCAACCATGCTTTCGAGACATTACGTAAAAACATAAAGGAGAATCAATGAGTTTTGAGTGGTTACAGGGAATTTCCCTAAATGATGATGATTTTGATATAGCAGATAAAGAAGCTCTGATTGAAGATTTTATCTTTACTCAAAGTTTAAACTTGATTTACAGTCCACCCAAACAAGGTAAAACTTTCTTAACTTGGGCATTAAGTTTAAAGCTAGTTTCTTCACCGTTAATCAATACGCTTTTTTATTTGGATATGGATAACTCACTATCTACGCTAAAAGAGAGAACGGTAGATAAAGTTTTAATTTCACATGACAAAGTGGAGTACATTACAACGGCAAAAATAAAAGAGCAACCTCTTGACCTATTGAAAGACATAGCTAGAGGGGCAAAGATGGAAGCATATAATGGAATGGTGTTTGTTGTTGACACAGCTAAAGACTTCATTGATATTTCTTCTCATTCTAAAGTGGTTGAGTTCTTGGGCTATTGTGTAAAAATACGTGATGCTGGAGGCACAGTCATACTTCTTCATCATTCCAACAAAAATGAGAAAAATATCTCTGGAGATACAGCCTTTTTAAATACACCTGATAATATTTACAAGTTAAAACAGAGTTCAAAAATGGGAACAGTTTTAAATTTTGAGTTAACTGTAACACATGCACGTGGATTGGTTAAAGATGTTAAATATTCTGTAGATACAGCAACACTACAACTAACTACTTACGATGCAGTTGCTAGTGGTTTAAGTGATGCTGATATGGAGTCTGTAGAAAAGGGATTAGAGGCTTTAAGAAAAGCTGAACGTGGTTTAAGCGAATCGGCTCTAATCTTGGGAATGGGATTCAGCACAAGAACCGACCGAAGTGGTAAGCGTTTGGCAAATGAGATGGTGGGTCACTATTGGGATAAAAAAAAGATTAATTCTAAGCAGTTTGAATACTATATTAAGGAAAAATAAATATGAAAAAACCAACCAAAGCCCAAGAGGCATTAAAAAAGAGCCTAATCCAAAGAGTCCACGTATCAAATAAATATAGAAGTTATTATAAAGATAATCGTGAAGATTATACAGAAAAGCTTTTTGAACATTTTGGTGAAAGAAGTTCTAAAGACCTCAACATTGACCAACTCTTTGCATTGGTTGCATGGCTGAACAATGAAAGCCCTGTACTTGAAACCATCAAGGACAGAAATAAAGACGTTACCTTAAAACAACTCACCATGATAAAAGGTCTATGGGAAGTCTACGCAAACGACCAAAGCGAAACGGCTCTGAGAGCTTTTGTTTTTAAAGTGACAAAAAACCGTTACCTCAACATGGAGAGCATATCTAAAACAGATGCCACCAAGTGCATTGTGGCACTCAAAAGAACACTAAAGGAAAAACAATGATTTGTCCTAAATGTTCAAAAAACAGACTCCAAGCTGTTCACACGGCAAACTCTGGTCCCATTGTGAAAAGAGTGCGACGCTGTAGAGATTGTCACACCGTTACGCAAACCATAGAGCTACCAATTTTTAACAACATCTTAACCAAGGAGGACATAGCAGAATATGAAGAATACATACATAAAGAGCTTAATGAAAGCAAAGATCAACGAAGCCTTTTCGACAGATAAGCTGATAGATGAATACTTAGCCACCGTAGCCAAAACCAACAAAAAGCAAACAGAATCCTTTGTGGCTGATTTGTTGGTTTATGTCATGCAAAGAGTAGAGAGTGTAGACAAAGAACAGCTCTTGGCTCTTGTGGAGTCAAAGCTTGTGCATTTGAGCTATACGATTGATTCTACCACTGTTGAAGACATTTATAATAAAAGTGTAATTGAAGCAGCAGCTGAAGTGAGTTTTGCTTTTGCTTTTGATCAAAGAGATGTGCAAGTCATAGAGTCGGTTAACCGTTCTTTAGTTTGGCTTCAAGAAGATGGTACGCTTAACACTCAAAACAGACTAAAAGAGGTCATTAACAAAGCCCTAGAGGGTGAGCTTGACATTGCTGATTTGGGAGCAACACTAAGAGAAGAGTTTAAAGGTGTTATGGATAAAAGCGAACAATACTTCACTGATGTTTCTGACCACATCATAAGACAGTCACAGAGTCTAGGGCGTGTCTATGCCTTTGACAAAGCAGGTGTAGAGTATGTTCAAGCCATCGCAAAGATAGACACTCACACCTCTTTAATTTGCCGTTCTATGCACATGAAGCTAATTCCTATTAAACATCTTATTGACCAAGCAGATGCCATTAGTAGTGCCAAAACCATTGATGAGAAGAAAGCAGTAGCACGTTGGCAGTCTCAACCAATATTTGGCACACTACCAAAAGAGGTTGGCATGAGTCCCTACCACTTTAAGTGCAGAACCATCATGAGGGCTTATTTCCCACAAAAAGCAAAAGTAGACGGTAAGAGTGTGAACGGCTCTTACTTGCCAGATGAAAAGTTTCAAGGTAAAAAGGTAGAGTTTTCTCATGTTGACCGTTTTGGTTACGAGCGTGTGGTAGCAGATGCAACCATTGAGCATGAAAGCTTTTCTACTAAGCCGACACTAAAAAACATGATAGCTGGGCTAAACTCTTTGGAGTCTTTGGCACTACACAAGCATGACCCACTTAGAACGGTTGGCTTTTCTAAAGACAAGGGCTTGACTTATATCTTTGAGGGTGAGTATGTGGTAACTGTAATTAAGAGTGATGTAAACTATTTTATGAGAAACGCAGAACCAAAGACAGTACAGAGCATGTCACTAAAAAAAGGAGAAAATTATGAGACAGTTTAAACTAATATTGGACTCTAGCGTATGCATAGCAGAACAGAGCCTTGAACACTTGGGTTGTTTTGCACCAGCAAATGAGGGCTGTACTGTAGTAGCAGATGACAACATAGTACGTTTAGAGGTAGATGAAACCTCCATAGTACAAATATGGCTTGGACAATGGCACGACGCTATGGACAGCATAGAAGAACACAAAGAGAACCCTCTTTTTGCTACAAGTGAAGAGAGTATTGAATTTACCGTTATAGACGGTTTTACTGGTAAAGAGGTAGAGAAGTTTAAAGGTGACTTTATAGATGCTTTACTCTACACACATAATAATGGAGCAGATTATGACAGAGTATAACCAACCCATAGAACGCTTCTTGGACTTAGCAGCGATTTTACTACAAACAGAAGCAGAGAAAGAAGCACCAAGAAGCAACAAGAATCCTTTTGATAACAAAAGAGGAAATCAAGACCTTGCACGAGATATTCAAGTTTTTCCAACAAGAAGGAAAGGTGAACGTGTGGTAGGAAATTCAAGTATTATTAAATATGCTAAGTTCGTCTACTACGGTACAAAACCTCATGTGATTTTGCCTAAAAAGAAAAAGGCTTTAAAAACTCCGTATGGTACTTTTAAAAAGGTGAACCATCCAGGAACAAAAGCCAATCCTTATTTGGACAGAGGTTTAAAAAATATGGTGAGTTCTGGTAAGTTGCAGAACCTTTTAGATGGGTTTGCTGATGAGATGAGTGAAGAGATGTTTTCTAATATTTCTGATGGATTTAAAAATATAAAGGTAGGCTAGGATTATGGAGATAGATGAAAAAGAAATAGTTTTTAGCTTTAGATTTGCCTTTAAATTTGCTATTCAGTCTCGTGAATATACTGAGGGCTGTAATAATATGACTTTTGAGGAAATCTATAAATATCTTGTAAATATAGATGAATTGAAAGTTAAGCAGAAAGAATATGAAATTGTAGCATTCTACAAAAAAGATATCTTTTTTGTAGTTAAAAATATTTATGGCGAATTCAACTTTACTGAGATACCTTTGAGCTTCTTCAAAAGCGATATGCTGTTTAAATTGAGAAGCTTTTTAAGGAATCAATGAAACCCTGTTTCACACGTTACACCGTTTCACCGACCACAAACCCCTAAACTTAGGGCTTTTTAGTGAAGCAGTAAAAAGAAGGTTCACAGGTCTATGTTTTGATTTCTAAACCCCATACCTAACCCAATGGTAGGCTTTAACAGAGCCTACTAGTACTCTGCGTTCATACTTCTTTACCTCCATATCTTCCAATATTCTTTTAAATAATCTATCTGCTTCTAGGTACTCTTCTCTGTCTGTTAAATAATCATGTAAAAAAATGGCTGGTAATAAGTCTGGTCTAAATGGTGGTATGAGTATCCAAAATATTCTTGGAATGTTTGCACCATTGGTTTCGTAGTCTTTTCTTATTTTTATGTTGCCATAATTAAAATCTTCCGTTAGTTTATACTTTCCTTTTGAAGTTGCTCTGAACTTACAACTTTCATATATTTCATTCTTATCCATTTATTACAATCCCCCTACCACCACTGTTTTGTTTTCTAACTATCGCGTTAATATGCGACGCTGCTAAAGCCAATGCCCAAAATCTATCTGCGTGACCATGTTCGTTTTGCTTGGAGTCATAAAGGAAACCTCTAGCTCCAGCTTTTCTTTTAATGGCGTGTATGTCTGCAATGAGAAGTTGGTCGTTTGGTATGCGTATGGTTTTGTCTTCAAAAATCTTTTTTAGGTTTAATGCCATGCTCTCTTTTTGAGATGCTGTGAAATGTACGCCTTTGGCTCTTTGTAGGTATTGGTTTACCATGCTCTCTGCAATGTCCATACCTATACCAGTTCTATCTATTTTGATTTGAGCTAAAGGATTAGTATTCATATAATCTTTTAAAAACATTCTTTGCTCATCAAATGGGGCTTTTACTAAAATCTCCATTGTTGCTAACTCATAGGTATTATCTTGTAAAACAAGTGCTGCCAAAGCAGAACGGTGTGCTGTTCTACCAATGTCGAACCCAGCAAATTGAACGCTTTTGTAATTTGGTGTGTAGTAGTGCAAAGTGTTGTCTACGCAAGACTTAATGAGTGCAATACTGAATAATGATGCCTCATCATCTACAAATTGACATTCGTATGCACTCGCCCATGTGTCAGCGTCGAAAAGGTCACGCATGGTTTCTAGGTCAAACTTTAGACCATCTTTTATGGCTTGGTAGATATCTACTCTAAAGCGTGTAAACATGTGGTACTGCGTTTCGTTGGTGATGACCTCATGAAACTTTGAGGGTTCTTCAAATGGCGTACTCATGATGGTAAGCCGTCCACCAACAGCCCCAATACTTGGAACAAAAGCTAACCAAATCTTTTGAGGGTTTTGATACCATGCAAACTCATCCATCCAAATATCACCTGTGAACCCTTGGACGGTTCTGAAGTTGTTTGCCATGGCTTTGATGATAGCACCGTTTGAAAGTCTCTTTTCTCCATCTTTGTCTACTGCAAAGACAATGCCCATCTTCCCTGCCCAATGCTCCACGTATCTCATCAAAATAAGTGCTTGTTCTTCAGAAGCAGAAAGAAACAGTTGGTTTCTACCTGCCACTGCTCCAATGAGAGCGTCGAGTGCTGCAACATAAGAAAAACCGATTTGCCGTGACTTGATGACAGCTCTGAACTGGTCGTTACATTCTAAAAAGTTCTTTTGGTATTGGTAAAGTTCTCCAAACTCTCCTCTTAAAGCACGAAGCCTAAAGTCATTGGCTTCTTTGTGTGAAGTTATGTCAGTGACTACAGGCTTAATCTTTAAAGCCACTTTTTCCTTTCTGTCTTCGGTTCGCTCCAGTTTCGCCAAAGCAGAACTAAGCATAGCAATTTTACGGCTAACTGCTTCCGTGGCTTTTCTTTTAGAAAGATTGTTTATCTGTTTTTTGATGCTCTCTATGGTGTCGAGTGGGTCAGTGCCTTCTTGTTTACGTTTACGCATCCATGAATAAATGGCTTGTTTACTTATGCCGTATTCTTTGGCTAGTTCCTGAACAGGTATACCAGCATCAACTTGGTTAATGATTTGCTTTTTAAGCGTTTTTTTTATAGCCATAACTTAACCTAAAATATTTCGTTTTTCAATAGGCGTAATAAGACCAGCCTTTACCAGCTCTTCGGCTACATCTTCAGGACTGCTTAGGTCATCTATGTTAAATCTTTCTAATTCTAAATCAATACCGTGTTGCTTAAAAAACCACTCCACTTGCTTCATTTTTGGCTCTATAGTGACTTTCAGAAACATCTTCATTTGTGCTACAAGTTCACCACCTCCACCAAGAGCTGAACCGTGAATGATGCCTAACAATCTTGGAGGTACTCCATGTGCTGCTGCTATTTCATCTCTTCCTACTTCTTTTAAGTTTTTGAAACTTAAGTCTTCTACTTTTCCTATTTGTTCCATCTTGATTTTGGGTTTTGTTTGACCGTCACCTTGACCTGTGGTGAGTACCAAAGTTTTGTGAGCGTTGGTATGTCCTCTAAAGTCTTTTTTCATGAAGTCGGTAATAGCTCCTATTTGACTCTCTGTAGGGTCAGAGTCTTCAAAGATGATGGCTAGTTCTGGTTTTGCTCCATTGTCAAAAAACTTATCATTATAAACATCTGCTTTGTGTAGTGTGGCTATTTGTTTGATGATGGCTAAATAGTCCGGTTCACCATAGTATTCACTTAAAATTGACTCATATTTAAAATGCAAGGCTTCTATGGCTCTATGCTCTGAACCTACTTTTTGAAAAGTATTATGGTTGATGTCTACTCTTGACTTAAAAGTGTCCATATTGTAAAGAAAGTAATTACTTGAAACACCAGCCTTCTCTAAAAATGCACTTCCATATACTTCAGCGTTAAGCATGAACTTGTAAAGGAAGCTTTTAATGTTTGTTCCCTCTGGTAGAAACTTGTCTAGGTTTGTAGAAACCACTTGACTGAGAAGTGAAGCTTTTATTTTGATGGCTCTTTGATGATACAAGTTCGCTGGGTAAAGACTTCTTAGCGTTTGATGGCTCACATATGGTTCTATGATGCCCTCACCATCTGCAAAATAATCTTCTTCTATATTAGTTTGCTTTGACTCCCCACTTGACTTAATGATTAAATTTTTTGCTTTTTTGTCCATGTGTCCCCACTTCTCTTTTAATTTTGATTTATGTGTTTCAGTTGATTCAGCGTTTCAGTACTAGCAATAGCCCATATTTTAGGGCTTTAAAGTGAAACGGATTTTAGTGCAAGTATGACAATAATTTAAAAAACAGACAACCTAAATAGCTGAAAAAATTATATTAGATTTTCAGTAAAACTTTAAAATTTGAAAAAAACTATTTGGATTTCATTAACTTTTCAAAATGTCTATACTGCGAATATCAAACAAATATGTTGAGAATTTGAAAAAGTAAAGGAGTGCCTAGTGATTAAGTTGAGCAATATTGCCATTACCCATATTTCCCTTGTTAAGAGTGGAGCGAACGGTAAAAGCATTATCTATAAATCTGCTGATACTGATGCACCGTATGAAAACAGGATTAGCATTAAAAAGACAGATGAAGAGCAAGGTGTGGTTTATGGGATTGTTTATAGCCCTGATGAAGTGGATAGTCAAGGTGACATGACTGATGTTTCTGAAATTAAAAAGGCTGCTTATGCATTTATGAAAGCTAAGAATGTTGGAAATGTTGATGTAAATCACGACTTTAACAACACTGATGCTTTTGTTGCAGAGAGTTGGATAGTGAAAGGTGGTGATGAAATCTTCCCTGATGAAAAACAGGGGTCATGGGCTGTAGCCATTCAGCTTGAAAGCGAAGAACTTAAGAAGATGGCTAAAGATGGTGAAATTGCTGGTCTAAGTATGGCTGGTACGGCTGAAAAGACAGAAGTGGCTAAGGCTGAAGATTCTGCATGGAAAAAACTATGGACGGCACTTGGTGAGTCCATTAGTGGTTTTAATATGGAGTTCTGGACAAGAATTGAAAAAGGAGAAAGTGTAGATATGGATAAATATCAAAAAGAGTTAAAAGAAAAGCTTCAAGAAGCAACTGGAAGTGTAGAAAAAGCAGTTGAAAAGATTGCTGAAGAAGCTGATGACGCAAAACAAGCTACTGCTGAACAAGCAAAAGAGATTAAAGCTCTTAAGAAGTCAAACGCTGACAAAGATAAGCTGATTAAAGAACAAGGTGAGAAACTTGAAGCTTTAACTAAAGATGTTAAAGAAAGTGGTGAGAAAACTGCTGAGATTGAAGAGACTTTAAAGAAGAGTTCTCAAAATAATAATCCAAAAGATAAAAAACTTGAAAAAGAAGATGATTTAAAAGGAGTTGTTTAATGGAATTACATGAAGTATTAAAAAGTGGGGCGATTCTTGCTGAAGATGTCGCATTTAGTGGTGAACTGACACCGAAACAAGGTACTGCTTTTATTTCTGGAATTGTGGATAATTCTGATTTTTTTAAGAGAATTACTGTCGATGTTACTGGAAAGCTAACCAAGGTTAGAAAAACATATGATGTAGCAAAAGGTATCTTGCGTAGACATGTTCCAGGAAAGGGTGCAACGGATGCTCAGTTGAAAAAGCTTGGTGTGATTGGTTGTAAGTTAAATATGACTAACGGCGTGGTGCTTGATGCACAGATTACCGATGAAGCTCTTGAAGACAATCAAGGCAACACCTCTTTTGAAAAAGAGCAGTTCGATGGTTTTTCAAAAGGGTTTGGAAATGACCTTAACTACCTAGGTATGGTCGGAATTGCAGATAATGAAGCTGACAATGCACCTTTTAATGAATTGGCTAAAGGTTGGCCCATTGTTGCGAGTGAATCAGTAGATACAAAAAAAGCAACCTATGTAGTAGTTACAGATGACGCAGGTCAAACAGTAGTTAATGCTTTAGATAAAGTCGTGAAGACTTCTCACCCTGACGTTAAAACAGAGATTGCTATTATCATTAGCCCTGATGACTATAGTGATTATGAAGATTATATATCTGAAAAGCATCAAAACTCAACTGTGCTACTAAATGGTGCTCCATTAAGATATAAAGGTAGAGAATTAGTGATTCACCCTCACATGCCACAAGGTACTTACTTGGGTACACCTTTGAAAAATATGGTTCTAGGTATGAGCAGAAAAATCAGAAAAGACAGATGGTGGGACAATGCGACCTCTTCTATTTTGTTTAAATATGTCTCACGTCCAGATTACGAGTTTGACATTAAAAAATATGTAACACTTGTAACAGCAGCACCATAGGTTGATGCATGGCAACGATAGTAGACATAAGAGAGCGTTCAGCTCTTAAAGGCTTGTCTGACGAGGACATAGCCGTACATCTTAGACGTGCAGAATATGATTTTAAAGACAAGGTTTTTGAATCTGACGATAATGACTTTGAACGCGTTGAGGCTGTGGCTTGTAAGGCAATCTACTATCTAGCTCCGATGCTATGGCAAAGAGTGGCTCAACGTGCTAATGAGTATGAAGAGACACTTTCTATTTTCCAAGATGTTGAGAAATTTCAAGCTTATTGGCTAGAGCGTTGTGAGTCTATCCCCTACATTGTAGAGGTAGACGAAACACCATCTGCTGGAAATTTTGGTGGTATTGGTATGGGGTCTGTTTGATGTGCTGCTTAAGTTTTGTAGAGGCAAAGGCAAAGATTGAAGAGATTGCAAAGATTCATCATCCTGATGATTATAAGATTTTCATTGCACGGCGTGAAGCTTTTGGAATGCAAGAAACAAAACACTTAGGTCTGGTCGTTAAGCCCAACGATGAGATAAATGATGCAATGTTTAAGCAGTTTATGGAGCTACAAGCATCAAGTTTAACGGCATGTGTAAAAGTACTAAATTCGCAAGTAGACGTGCGTGATGGAAGAATGATAGATTTGTTCTTATTTGAAATAACAACGGGGGAAAATTAATGGAGAGTGGATTTTTGCTGAAGTTTGTATTGAACTTCTTGTATTTACCATTTGTCACGATGCTTGTGTATTTGGGGCTAAACAAAGAGGCTGTATTTGGTCTTGCTGTTTTATTGGTGATTGATATGGTAACAGGTGTTGTTAAAGAGTTTAGACTTGGGCGAATGCCACAAAGTAGACGTTTTACCAATGGTATTGTTTCTAAGGTTGTATTGGTGCTGATTCCTTTTGTTTTGGCTATTGCTGCTAAAGCTGTAAGTATTGACATTACTGTGATGATTTGGGTTGTGATAAATGCACTTATATTAAGTGAAGCTTATTCTAGCATTGCTAATATCTACACTATTAGCACAGGAAAAGAAGTTGAAGAGTTTGACGCAATGAGTCATATATTGCGTTTTATTCGTGAGCGTTTAATAGTTTGGTTAGGAGGTAGATAGATGATAAAAGCAGCATTAAAAGCACTAACAGGTACTTTTAGCACTTTTGGAAAAAGCATTTTAGTAACTTTGCTTTTGGCTCTACTTAGTTTTGTAATGGTTGAGTATGTTCTACCCTTAAGAGAGTGTAGAAAAACAGAAATAATTATGACTACTTTAGTAGATGAAAACAATCTTTTAAAAATCACTTGTGACGCTGAAAAATTTGAAGACAAATGGGCAAATATTGCCAAAGAACATAATAATAAAGAAAAGGATACAAATGAAGAATTTAACATTTCTACTGATGGTAATGGTAGCACTATTATTTTTTAGTGCTTGTTCAGGTAAAGAGCCTGTTGTTAAATACGTGCTTACACCATGCCCTCATCTACAAGAGTTTAATGAAGTGAACGGTTCGGTTGAGTCTTTGGTTTTAGAAGTAGATGAAGTAGCTAACACGATACAAAGCATGGAAGCCGTAAAGGCTAAAAAATATAATGACTTGTGGCTAGTTAACAAAGTGCAAGTTGAAAATCTTGTTTTTTATGTCAAAGATGTAAAAAACCGACTCTTTGACTCTTTGACATTGAACCGTTTGTATAAAGAGCAAATATCAGAGTATAACGACAAATACACCAAGAAAGGGAATGCATGGCAGAAAGAAAAAGAGTAACTGTTTACGATAAGAATGGGAATGGCGTTGAGGTTTTGAGTTCTACGGTTTCGCAGTACTTGAAAAAAGGGTTTAGTAAAACAACTCCAAAAGCAAAAACAGAAAGTGAGAAAAAGTAATGGCTGGAACAAAATATCAATTTAGCACAATGGCAATGCTTCTTGCAGTTGAAGCAGTGGCTGGTACTTTTGTTGTGCCTACTACTGTTTTACCAATAGAGCGAGGTTCAGGTTCACCAGAGCCAAAGTTTGACACGGATGTTTCTGACCCTGTTAGTGCATATCATGGCTCAAAAGAAACCACAGTCCTTACGGACTTTGCAACAGTTGATTATTCTGCAAAAATGAAGTTGCCGTCCAATCATGCACTTATTGCTCCTGCGTTTGAAATGTGTGGTGTTGTTGGCTCTGCCATTACAGGTGGAACAGCTTATGCTTACAGTACAGATTCAGAGGCTACAGCTTCTGTAATGTGGATAGAAGAGCGTACTACTACAGAAGTTCGTGGTGCTAGAGCAGATTTCACCCTTACTATGGAAACTAAAAAAGCTGTAGAAATTGACTTTTCTTTAAAGTCTTTTTTAAAGCAAGTAGTAGACTTGGGTTCGGCTGATGCAAACAATACCATTCCTACTGTGCCTGACTTCTCTTCTGTATTTATGAAGAATGATTGTTCTGCCTATCTGGTCAATGGACAGTCGGCACGTTTGAAAAAAGTTGTGCTTAGTTTAAAAGCTGAAGTTGTTGCACCTGATGAAATGTGTGCTATTGCCTGTTACACCAAAGATGTTGCACCAGAACTACAAATAAGCTCTTCGTTAACAGAAGAAAATGAAGCTGCTTTCAATGACTTGAAAAATGGTGTAGAGTTTAACTTTGTCATTCCTCTCTATGATGTTGCTGGTGTAAAGAAGTATGAGCTTTTAGCTCCTAAGTGTGTGGCTGTAGCTCAAAAGAAGAGTGAAAGTGACAGAAAACTAAATGCTGAACGAACATTAGAATGTCGAAGAGTGTCGGGCGATGATGCTTGGGAACTTAAAGCATATGACTAAGGAGTAGAAAATGCCAATTAAGAAAGTAGTAAAAATCAAGCTAAAATTTGAAGATGAAAACAGCAATGAAAAAGTTTTTCATCTTAAAGTTTCTAACTTTGACAAGAAGAAACAAAAGAAGCTTAAGAATTATGGTAAAGAGCTAGAGATTGAGTTTAAAAAACTGAACGCTGATGGTAAAAAAGTAGCCTCTGCCAAAAGAGACTTTGTAGATGCCACAGAAGATTTTGAAGATGCTGAAAGATTGGCTACTGCGAAGCCTGAAGATGAAGCTTATGCTTTGGCTCTAAGTCAAGCTAGAAAAACTTTAAGAAAAGCTCGAAAAAAGTATGAGAAGTTAAAAGTTGAAGAACTCAAAGATGATACAGGTGCAGTTGATGAGCTAAATGAAAAGATTTTTAGAAAACAGCTTGAGCTTATTGTTGTAGATTCTAAAGAGCTTATAGCCTACATTGAAGAAGAGTCGCACCCTTCAGCCGTGGTGGTTGCTGAAATTTTTAGACTCATGAAAGAGGCTCAAAAAAACAACTAACCCTTCTTTGTGAGTATGCACAGCAACTCATGACAGAGGGGAACGCCCCACCCACAGAGAACCGAGAGTTCTATGAGAAAAAAGGTTTTGTGTACCTAGATGAAGATGATGAGTGGTCACACCTTATGCTAAACATTTGGCTAAGTAGCAGAATCAGCAACGGCTTTGGCGTAAGCATAGACACACAAACTGTGTTTACTTATGCAAAAGCTTACAAGCAGAACAAAATAGAAACTTTAGAAACCGTAAAGATGATTCAAAATAACATAAAGGAGAAAACAGCATGAAAAAAGAGTTAAGTATTACCCTTAAAGTTGACGCTAAAACAGGTCAAGTAAATGCTGTTAAAAATTCCTTTGATGATTTGGACAGAAAAGTTTCTCAAACCAATAACAACACCAGTAGTTTCAAAAGTACCCTTATGGGTCTTGCTGGTGCTACGGTGGTTGTTATGGGTATCTCAAAAGCTTTTGAGTTGGCAATTGGTCAAGCAGAAAGTTTTTTAGATACTGGGTCAAAGTTTGAACAGCACACAAATCAGTTATCTGCTTTTTATGTGGGTCAAGAAAAATTAAATGAAGCCTTGGCGATGGCTCGTGAGTTCTCAAAAGAGTTTAACGTTTCAATTGATGAAACTGCTGATGCTATGAAGCTGATGAAGCGAAATGGTATTGATGCAAGTATTGAAAGCTTAGAGTACTACGGAAATGTAGCAAAAGGTTCAGGTAAAACAATAGAACAATTTGTAGAAGCAGTAGCTGATGCTTTTATGATGGAAAACGAACGTCTCAAAGAGTTTGGTGTAAAAGCTTCGGTACAAGGTAAAAAAGTAGCTTATGCGTGGACTGACAGCATGGGTAAGGCTCGCTCTGTTGTAATTGATGGCAATCAAAAAACAATAGAGTCTACACTTAAGGCTATATATAACGAAAAATATGTTGGTCAAATGGCTAAATATGCTGGTTCATGGAGTGGGTTTATTCAAGGAATAAAAACTGATTATGAAAATTTTCAAATTGATGTAATGAGTGCTGGGCTTTTAGAGCATATTGAACTTACAAGTAAAGCCTTTTATCTTCAATGGTCTGAAAGTTTTGGTAATTCAAAAGAAACGGCAAGGGATTTTTCTGATTACTTGATTGAAAAAGTAGATGACATGGCAAAAGGTGTCGCTTTTTTAATAGATACTTGGACAGGAATGAAGCTGGTATGGGCTAGTCTAAAAGTTGCTTTTTGGGGTGTTGTTGTTGGCATAGGTGAATCAATAAATTGGATTGGTGATTTATGGGACGATTTAACAGTTTTAATGCACAACGCTTGGAAATCAACAGTTGACGGTATTGGTGAGGCTTTTGCAGGTTCTACAAATTTCATAATCAATAAGATAAATAGCATTATTGAAGCTGTGATGAATTTAGGGAATGATGCCCTTGAATTTTTAGGCATAGACCCAATAGCACCCTTGAAGGTTTCAACAGTAGAGTATCAAAGTACTATTGAAAAAGCTGTAAAAAGTACTGAAAAGTTAGTGAACTTCGACTACTCAAATAATGCTTTGGCTGATGCCGTTCATGATGTAGTGTTTGCCTACGATGAACTTGAAAATCATTCAGCTCAATCATTTGTAGATGAGATGATAGCAAAGAGAATTAAGGCTACAGCGAAAGCCACAAAAACTACAGACGAGCTAACCGAAAAAACCAAAGAAGCCAAAGATGCGTTGGCTGAACTCTTAGAACTACATAGTGGGAAACTACCTGAAAGCATCAAAAAAGGCTCTACGGCTCAAAAGGCTCAAAACGCACTTTTAAAAGAGGCTAAACAGTTAGAACAAGAACGCATTAAAAAAACTAACTCACTTGTAAAAGAAGCTAAACAGTTAGAACGTGAACGCGTGAAAGAAGCTAAAGTAGTTGCTAAAGCATGGGATGATACTTATGATGCACAAATGAAAGGCTTTGAAGAATTCACTAAGAATAAGAATGAAGCCTATAAAGAGTATTTGCGAATTATGGGTGATTTTGAGAAATTGGCTAAAATTGAGAATGCTGAAAAAGTTGTAGAGATAAAGCCTTATTTGTCAGCTGAAAAAGTTGCTGAAGCTGCTAAAAAACTAGAAGAGTTATCAGAACTCCCAAGTTTTAAAGATGGCATTGCTGATGCCTTTGGTGTAGATACCAATGCAAGTTTAAAAGAAAACATTTCACAGCTAAAATATGACTTAGGAACAATAGCGTCAGACTTGTTCGTAGGACTCTTGAAAGATTACCAACAAACAGGTGACATAGGTCAGTCAATACAGAACATGACAGATGACAATGCTGTAGGTAATGCATTTATGGCTAGTGGAAATCCGTACTTGATGGCTGCTTCTTTGGCTGGTTCGGTGATTGGTGATGCACTAAGTGAACCCTTGGATGAGTTTCAGGCAGCACAGGCAAATGTTCACAAGGATAACCAGTCTATCGCTGGTTCATTGAGTATCCTAGAAAGCGTTGCTTTTCCAAATTTAAAAGTAGCTAAAGAGTCATGGAATTTGCTAATAAAGATATCTAGCAGCTTTGAACAAATTGGTAGACAGGTGTCTTATGGTAGTTCAAGTGGTTTTGTGCTAGGTACAGACTTTGTGGGGTCTAGGGCTTACAATGGAAATCAAGATATTATTGAGGGTGGGAATCTTTTTGGGAATCTCTTCGGAGATGACAATATTGTAGGGGAGTTGCATACTTCTTTGTTTAATGCGATTTTGGGCGAAACAACAGAGAGTTTGACAGACTCGGGCATACGAAATGAGGCTCAGTTAGGGCTAGACTTTATAAATAACAATACAGCAGAGGGGTATCAAAATATTGAGACTGAAGAGAGCTATCTCTTTGGAATCATTAATGGTACTTCTACGAGAACAGAAACACAAGAATTGCCTTCTGATGTAATTGACAGATTTGCACAGATTTATGCTGACGGCTGGGAGAGTATTCTTGAATTGGGAATTAGTCTAGGTTACGATAGTGATAGCTTGACTGCTATTTTTAGTGAGCATCTCACTGAGCCGATGAAGTTGGCTTTAAAGGATGCAACAGATGAGGAAATTGTCCAATATTTGCGTGGCTGGTTCGGGAATGAGTTCGATGCTATAATTCAAGAAGCACTCCCTAGAATTGCTGAAACTTTTCAAATGGCTGGTGAGAGTTCAACTGAGGCATTAACGAGGGTGGCAACAACATTTGAAAGTGCGAACTACTCTATTGGTAGACTTGGTTTTGACATGGTTGAATTCTCAAACATTGTGGACAATGTCGATTTAGCAAACTTGAATGCTGACACAAGAGATTTTATTGATGGCTTCTACTCATTGTCAGAGCAGACAGAGCTGGATAGGTTGGACTTAATTGAGGCATTTTCTACATTAGGGATGAGTGTTCCTGAAACAAGAGAGGAGTTCCGAGAGCTTGTCGAGGGGTTGGATTTGACAACAGAAGAGGGCAGAAGAACCTATTCAATGCTCATGCAGACTTCGGGTCAATTTGATGCTTATGCTACTGAAATTGAAAATTTAAGTGACAAGGTTAAGGAAGGAAAGGTTTCCTTTGTTGATTTTTTCGCAACTTTTGATATGAATGATATAGAAAAAATCAATTATAATCTGGCGAATGCAATAGGAGAGCTTGGATTAGGTTCTATTAACCTTGGGAATTATTTTTCTGTACTTCAAGATGCAACAGCTGAGAATATTGAAGATATTGAGGCCATTGGGGAATTGTTGATGCGACGATATGACTTGGAGAGGCAACATGAAGAGCAAGTGTTGTCAGAGTATCAAGGTCAGCTAGATTTAGTTTTAAAAATAAAAAAGAACGCCTCTGATGCTTTTTCGGAAATGTACGCAACAAGCATACAGCAGAAGCAATCCCTATTCTTTGATGCTCTTAATGATGCTGATTACGAGAGAATACAGGGGTCTTTTGCTGACTATGCCAGTGCTGTTAAAGAAAGTAACCTGTCTGATATGGACGCTTACATTAAGATAGCCTATGCAAATAAAGAAGTTCAGGGAATGGAAGAGCCAAAAAGTTTATCTCCTGTTGAAGAAGTGGCGAGAACAACAAGTTCATTTTTGGAAGATTTCAATGCTTATGGCTCTGCTGATTTGCAGAATAGTTCAGTATTGATTTCGTCATTCTCTACTCTTTTGGCACAGAACAATATTGAGCCAAAAGACAATACAGGAGAAATAATAAAAGGGTTACTAAGTGAGAACTCTAGTATTTATAATTTTTTAGAACAAAGCTTGAAAACGCAAGAGTTCATTCTAGCTGTTGATACTCAAACCTTTAAACAGGTAGATGCAGTTCTAGAACTAAGTTCTAGCTTTGATAACTATGGTCAAAGAATAGACTTTAGTATTGCTAAAAACAAGTCAGCAACAGAAGAGCTAGAAATCCGATTGGAAAAGATGATAGAAATGCAAAAAGAGACGAATCTTAAAAATGAAGAGATTATTAGAAGCTTACAAGAACAAATATCTCTAAATAGAGCAATAGTAGAAAATACAGCACAGTCAATCATTGGAGATTTAAAATGAAAATAATTGAAACGAATGGAACGGAAGTTTTTCAAGACGGCATCAGCTTTGAATATTTTAACAAAGTTCGTTATTCAAATGTTGTAGAATCTCCCTTGCCTGAGTGGGACGCTTCTAAGACTGACTATAAAATAGAGGATGAAATCTACAATCCTATCCTAAGAAGAATTTATAAGTGTGGGGTTGATGGTTCTATGAAACAACCATGGCTAACCTCAGAGTGGAAAGATGCTGGGGCAGAGAACAAGGAGAAAATGCACGACCAAACCCTGTTCACCAAGACAGAGAGCAATGAAGACATAGAGGTTCACTACGAGACAAAATATGAAAGTCATTTTGTTGTATTCGGCATGGAAAACATTGCGTCTGTAAAGATAGACCAAGTACTTATCTCTTCAGGTGAGCTTCTTGAAACCAAAGATGTGTATCTTCGTGACTATGGAGTGGACACTTTTTCAGAGTACTGCTATAGCGAAATAGAGGATAGCTCAAATTACGCTTTCGAGTTTCAAGGGGACAGACCACTTTTGCTAAAAATTAAGTTTATGGGAGAAGGGACGAGAAAGATTGGTGCAGTATTTATTGGAAATGAAGTGGATTATGGCTGTGTGTTTAAAGGGTCGACTATTGGGTCAAAGCCTCTTTCTCAATTTGTCGATAATGGTCTAGTTACTTACTTTAAGGGGTCAGGTATAATAAAGAGACTTAAAGGAACACTATCCGTTCACTCTAGTAGACTAGAGAGTCTTGACAAAAAACTTGATTCTTTGTCTGGAAAACTAAGTGTGTTCTGGTTAAACGATGATGAGGAGATGAAAGAAATGGGGATGCTTTTAGGGTATTCAACGGGACATACTTTTCCTGTTAATGGTCATAGTATGCGAAAAACCGACTTTGAAATAGTCGGAATAAGACAATAAGGGGATTAAATGATAGAGATGCCAAGTATAGATGAATATCCAAATGAAGTGCCAGATAGGTCAAAGCAGAATAAATATATTTTTGCTGACAATATATTTCTTTATATAAAGTGGGTAGGAGGAACTTTTTTAAAGTCCTTGAATCTATTTGTCGAGAAACTTAATTTGTTGTCAGGTGAAATTGATGAGATATCAGAGGGTATCAAGCAAAATAAGGCTGATATTTTGTCAGCTAAATCAATGGTTACCTCAACATTAGGGGCAACATATTCAGGATTATGGAACGCAGAAGATGACTTTACAAACAAAACAGTTTCTTATAATGGCATGATTTGGGTGGGGCTTTCTCCTACGGTAGGCATAGAGCCAAGCTTGTCATCTTCTTGGTTGTTTGTCACCAATATAAGAAGAGAAGTTACTATTGAAAGTGATTATGTGGCAAAAATAGGGGATAAGATACTGGTTGATAGTTCTAGTGGAGTGGTTAATATCACTTGTCCTCAACCCATTGAAAATGGTAGGTTTAGCGTTGTAGATTTGGAGCTTATGTTTAAAGAAAACAAAGTTGCACTTTACTTTCCGAATGCTACTTTTTACAAGAGAGGCGAGGTTATTGATTTAAAAGATGATGGCTCTAGTTTTACTTTTGTTTGCATAAAATTGAAAAATAATACATATGATTGGAGGGTAGAATAATGGATATTAAGCAAATACTTGGGAGTAATTCCCCTAGTTGGGAATTTGGAGAAAGGGTAGACGTTGAGCTTCCAGATTATTTTTCAGAATCTGTAGATGTTTTTGAAGTTGCCAAAAAATCTGAGGTTCTTGATACAAACAATCTGTTCTGGAATCAACGCATACAAGACACAGATGTTACAAAAAATATGTACAAGTCATCCTTTTCTTTGCATGTAAAAGAGGATGTTCTTGTCGACCAGTCTTTCATTGGCATAATCGCAAATACCATTGATTTTCATGGTAACACTTTGTCTGTTACTCCAACGGGTGAACATTTTTCTGGAAGAGTAAACACTAACGTTGTTCCTAGTATGCTACCTCAATTTCCAAAATCATTAAAAGGAGGTGGTAGCTGGGCATATGGTAGCACTGCTACTGAAATGGCTGGGCAATCTTGGCTTAGTGGGGGCTCGTATTCTCCCTATCCAAATTATAAGTATGCAAGGGGAGGAGGTGCTATGATTATCTTTGCCGATGAGATTAAAAACGGAATTCTTGAAGCAAAGGGGGAAATACAAAGTGGTGCATCAGGTGGGGGAGGAATGATTTTGATATATGTTAAGTCTTGGGATGCTACTGTATCTATTAATGTGAAAGGGGGAACAAACGCTGAAGATGGGACATATGCCATCTTTAAAATAAATAACAATGGCACTGCAACGTTAATGGTTTGCTCTGAAAACGGTCTTTCTGTAGAACTGGACGGCGAAACTCCAGTATATGGAGCAGATGCTTCAATAATATGGTAAAAGGAAAAAAATGAAAAAGGTAAACGTGGTAAACAGGAATGCAAATTTGAATTTGCTTATAGGTGTCCCAAATGATTTGGAGCAAGTAGAGGAAGAGTATAAAGGGAATTTGTCCCCTTGTGTTGTGTTTGAAGATAACACGGGTGAGGTTTATTTTGTTGCAAACAGCAAAAAAGAATATTTATTAAATTCTCATCTTTTACCACCATCTCTAGAGGAAAAAAAAATGCATCTCTTGGCTGATGTAGACTTAAAAATAGACTCATTGATAGAGTATTTAAATAAAAAATACAATAAATCTAAGGAGCTAGGGACAATTGAAGATATTAAGAGTGAGCTTGACTTTTGGAAAGTCAACCAAAGTGAATATTTTAGTTTAAGTGAATCAGATAGAAGCAGTTATGCTCTCCTCCATTACCCAGCAAATACTATTTATGCGAGGATAAAAAAAAGAACGTTTGAAGAACAAATGAAGGAAGCCATATATAAAAGAGAGTTAACCCATTTAGCATCAGCCACAACTGAAGATTTAAAAGGAAAAATACTTTCTGTCGCAAATGAGGCAGAATATTTAATAATTAAAAAGACAGTAGATTTTATTAGTTCTTTAACCTCAGTAAAAGATTTTATGCGTGTAGTTGCTAACCAATAAAACAAGAATGCCTAAACTGTTCTTGTTTTTACTGTTTATTGGTTTTGTTTTTGTTGTATGCTCACAGATGTGTCGCCGAAAGGCTTAAAATATATGAAGGAAATAAAATGAATAAAAAAGTATTTGTAAGTCATGCTAGTGAAGATAAAGATAGATTTGTTATGAATTTTTCTAAGAGATTAATGTCAAATGGTGTTGATACATGGTTAGATAAATGGGAAATGTTGCCAGGGGATAGTTTAGTTGATAAGATTTTTGAAGAAGGAATTAAAGAAGCTGATGTTTTTATAATTGTTTTATCTCAATATAGTGTAGATAAACCTTGGGTAAAAGAAGAGTTAAATGCAGGTTTTGTTAAGCGTGTAGGAAGTAATTGTAAAATTATTCCTATTGTTTTAGATGATTGTCGTGTACCTGAATGTTTACATTCCACTATTTGGGAAAAAATTGATGATATTTCAAATTATGATGGAAGTTTTCAAAGAATTCTAAACTCTATTTTTAGTTTATCTTCTAAGCCTAAGATGGGGCAAGTTCCTTTTTCTGTTAGTTTGAAAATAAATGAAATTTATGGACTAAACAAAATTGATACAATTGTTTTTTCAGAAGCTTGTAATTTTATAATGAGTAAAACAGATAATAGTGTAAATTTAGTAAATATTATAGATAATTTAAAGAAAAAAAATATTTCAGATGAAGATATTGAAGAATCATTAGATATATTAGATTCCAATGGTTATATCAAAGCAACAAGAACAATATCTAAGCCTGAAATTTCATTTTTTATTATTACAACTTATGGTTTTAGTGAATTTTTAGAAGTGAATATTGATGATTATTCATTAATGATTGATACTATATCCTTGAAGATTATTAATGAGTCATTAGTGGAAAGTTCAAAAATCCAAAAATTAACAAAGTATCCAATAATATTAGTGAATCATATTTTAAAAATATTATCAGATAGAGGCTTAATTAATATTTCTGAATGTCTTGGTGGAGAAATATTTATAGGAAGTGTTTCTTCTGAATTTAAGAGGAAATATAGGTAGCTCATGTTTATTTCTACTAGAGAGTTTGGGTTTAAAGAGGTTCTTAATATATTTATAAATTATGATATTATAAGTTTTTTGAAAATAAGGGGAAACAATGAATATTAAAGATTTTATTTCAAATTATAAGAATCATCCTGTTCTATTTATGGGAGTTTCCACCTTTCAATTCCATTAAAAAATAAGAATTATTCAACCATATCAACTTCTTTTATCTGCGTAAAATTTAAATACCTATTCTCATCATATTTTTGATTATTTTTATAAAGACTA
>JALWME010000020.1 GCA_027083995.1 Sulfurovum sp. | reverse complement strand
CTGTACTTGCCTCATACATAAGAGGGATATCTCCTGCAATAGCTTGGAGTTCATAACGGTGGTAGGCTAGTAGGGCTTTGTTTGCAGTGACAACTGCTTTGCCGTTTTCAAGTGCTTTTTTTACCAATGCATAAGGTTCATCTACCCCACCCATAAGTTCTACTACGATGTCTATCTCTGGGTCATCTACCACATCTAGTGGATTGTCTGTGATTTTGATGCTTACGCCTCTGTCTTTGCCAAGGTTTTTAACCACACCAGACTTAACAACTATCTTCTTTCCTGCACGTGCTTCAATGATGTCATCATTGGCTTCAAGTATATTGGCTACGCTGGCACCTACTGTACCAACACCAAGTATGCCTATCTTAACCATTTTTTTGTGCCTCTAAATCTTTTAAAAATTTCTTAATATTCTTTGCTGCTTGACGGATACGCTTTTCATTTTCAATAAGAGCAATACGTACATACTCATCACCATACTTACCAAAGCCTATGCCTGGACTTACTGCTACGCCTGCTTGAATAAGTAACTGTTTTGCAAACTCTAATGAGCCCATGTCACGAGCAATTTTAGGAATCTTTGCCCAGATAAACATAGAAGCATTTGGTTTGGCTAATGACCAGCCTGCATTACCAAAAGCTTCTATCATCACGTCACGTCTTTTCTGATACCGTGGGATGATTTGCTCTTCGGGGATGTACCCATGTTCATCCAGTGCCACTGTGGCTGCTACCTGAATAGGCGTAAACATCCCATAATCAAGCCAAGACTTGATGCTCTGCAACGCACCTATAAGTTTCTTATTCCCCACAATGAACCCTACCCTCCATCCTGCCATATTATATGACTTAGAGAGTGTATAAGACTCAACAGCCACATCTTTCGCACCTTCTACACTCATAATAGATGGTGTTTTATAGCCATCAAACGTAATGTCTGCATAAGCAATATCAGAGATGATATAAAAACGTTTCTGACGTGCCAATGCCACAAGTCTCTTGTAAAACTCTGGTGTTACTGTAGCAGTACTTGGATTATGCGGAAAGTTTACTACTAAAAATTTCGCTTTGGGTATAGAGTTATCGAGATGATCTTCCACATCTGCCAAAAATTTGTCTTCATCTACTTCAAATGTCTCTTCATTAAATTTAAGCTCCATCTTCTCAACATTTGCACCTGCAAGTATAAACGCTTGTGAATGTATAGGATATGTTGGGTCAGGCACAATTGCTACATCACCAGGGTTTGAAATGGCTTGTACCAAGTGTACATACCCCTCTTTGCTCCCCATTGTTGCCACTATTTCTGTGTCTGGATCTAAATCTGTTCCATATTTACGTTTGTACCATCTACTCATGGCAAGACGAAGTTTATAAATACCTTTAGAGGCAGAATAGCCATGTGTTTTGGGTTTCATAGCTGTCTGGCAAAGTTTATCGATAATAGGCTGAGGCGTAGGTGCATCTGGATTTCCCATAGAAAAGTCTATGATATCCTCCCCATTACGACGTGCTGTCATCTTCAAATCATTAATCTCTGCAAACAGATACTTTGGTAGGCGGTTTATTTTATCAAATTGTATTTCATCAAACATACTTTACTCTCTTTTGTTCATTATTT
>JALWME010000019.1 GCA_027083995.1 Sulfurovum sp. | reverse complement strand
GTACAACCTAAGACGCTCTATACAACATTTCATCATGTAGACTCAAAACTAAATCATATTTTTGGAGACAAAAGTGATGAACTTATCATGACAGCTGCGTTTAAATCTTTGCAGGTTGAGATTGTTCCTGTTGAGGATACTGCAACTTGCATATAAATTTGAAGTCAGACATTACGACTTCGAGTTTTAGAGGAGAATATAAATGCGCCAACTACCTAAACTCTTTGGAGATGAAAGTGAAAATCTTGCTACACGTTTTTTAGAAGAGGAGGGATTTGTCATAGTAGAGCGTAATTATTTTGCCAGAAAGCTTGGAGAGATAGATATCATCGCAAAGAGGGATGAGGTACTTCATTTTATAGAGGTTAAGTCAGGCAAAGCCGACTTTGACCCTATTTATAACATAACCCCCAGTAAACTTCGTAAGGTAATAAACTCAGCACACTACTACCTAAAAACAAAACAGTTAGAATTGCCATTTAGTATAGATGCACTCATAGTACGTGGGGATGAGGTGGAATTTATAGAGAATGTTACGCTATAATATAGACTGCTTGTGTGACCCTATACATATCTATTATTCATATTGCACATCATCTTTCATTGATTAGTCTTTCGACTTAGCTAAGGCTAGGAGTTTAAGTCTATTCAATCAAAGCTAATGCACACTATAAATAATTGATTATGCATAGGGCCATACAAGCAGTCTATTTCTATTGAAAAATGAAGGGAATTTTATGCAACTTTCAAAAGAACAATTAGCACAGTTTCACAAAAACGGCTTTATTGTTTTGCGTAATTTTTTAGATGCTAAAAGTTGTGATGACATCTTAAGAGTAGCACAGATACATTTAGATGCAAAAATAGAACCCATAGAGACAGAGATAGGGTATGACAGTCGTGATAAAGAGTATAGAACAGCAGTGACAGATTATAGTTCCCATGCAAATGAAGAGCAGGTTATTGTTCGCAGGTTACGACAGGTGTATAAGCGTGATACACTCTTTAAAGCATGGATGGAAAACATTAAAATCCGTCCTATTTTACAGCAGATTTTACGAGATCAAGTTGTGATTACTACTGCACACCATAACTCTATTATGACAAAGATGCCCTTCTACAGTACCCAGACAAGATGGCATCAAGATAGGCGGTATTGGCGATACAGTGATGATAATTTGATAAGTGTCTGGTTGGCACTTGATGATGAATACAGTGAAAACGGGGTACTTGAATTTATACCAGGTAGTCATAAAATGAAATTTTCATCTGAACAGTTTGATGAAAAAGAGTATTTTTCTGAAACAAAAGAGGAAAATAAGAGACTTATCGCAACAAAACTTTCAACAGAATTGAAAAAAGGTGATGTGGTACTTTTTCATTCATTGCTCTTGCATCGAGCAAATAAAAACACTACAGAAAAACCTAAAATATCGTTTGTCTATACAGTAAAAGGTGCCCATACGGACGCGATAAAAGGTACACGTTCCTCAGAATTTCCTGAAATACACTTAGATATTGTTAAGTAAGGTTTATCTTCTTCTAGGTGTAGGAATAGTCCAAATACTACACAGTATGTATATTGCTTATATATATTATAAAAAATATAAGTAATGACAATAATATTCTAATGAAATTACGCTATAATTTTTAC
>JALWME010000018.1 GCA_027083995.1 Sulfurovum sp. | reverse complement strand
GGAGCATATCAAAGTGCTGATTAATGTGAAAGATAACGCTAAGAGTTACTACTAGGTATCTGCTCCACATAAATACTTTGTGAAGGGAAGGCAAAACTCGAGCCATTCTCTTCTACGATTTTCATAATCTTAAGATGAATATCTTCTCGTATATCCAAGTATTTTTCCCAGTTGGCTGTGGTTGTAAATGTATAGACAAAAATGTTAAGTGAGGAGTCTCCAAAAGATTCAAAGTTTACCAAAAGTGTATCTTTAGCAGAGATATTTTCATGGCTGTGTAGCATATATTTTATCTCTTCAACGATGTTGACAATCTGTTTTTGTGTCGTGGCATAGGTAAGTCCCACATTGAGTTTGATACGTCTTATGCCTCTGCGTGAGAAGTTTTCTATGGGGGTGTTGGCTATGAGTTGGTTAGGTACAGTGATGAGTGATTTCCCAAAAGAGCGTATTTTGGTAGTACGCATCCCTATGGCTTCTACTACACCTTCAGTCTCCCCTACTTTTATCCACTCGCCAATGCGTATGGCTTTGTCAGCAAGCAGGGCAAATGAACCAAAGAGGTTTGCGGCTGTATCTTTGGCAGCAAGTGCAAAGGCAAGACCACCCAGACCCAAAGAGGCGATGAGTGCTGTCACATTGATACCCCAGACTTGCAATATAGTAGCCAGTCCAACACCACCTATGAGAATCTTGACCATTTTAAGGATGAAGTCACCCATCTCTTTGGAGAGATCAGCATTAAATTTGGCGGTGGTATGATGAAACACTTCACGCAAGGCATCAGCGATGGAAATAACAGCCCAAAATATATCAAAGACAATGAGTGAGTTTAGGATATTGTTAATAATTTCTATATCTTTGAGAATAAGCTGAAAAAACAAGTGTAGTCCGATGACTATAAAAGCAAAACTTACAGGTGCTTTGAGTGCAGAGATGATTCTGTTATCGTAGTGTGTTTTGGTTTTTTGGGCAAGTTTTTGTAATGTTCCCATAAAAACATAGGTAAAAAACCTACGTAAAAGTAGAAAAAGTAAAAAGACAATAATCGCAGAGATGAGGTTTCCTAAAGGAATATCAAAAACAGTTTTAGATAAAAATGTAAACTTATTATAAAGTGGTGCTATAAGACCCTGCACTAAGGTGTCTATGTTCATATCTAGACCGTTAATAACATCAAGTGATTCTGTTTGGTTGGTTTCTGTATCCAGAGGAATAGTTGGCATTTTGTAACTCCACACGATTTATTCACATAATTATAGTAAAATTTGCAGACAAAGGATTGAATAATGATGAAAAAAACTTTTTTTACAGTATTAATGTTTGTAAGTATGTCTAATCTGTCGGTTGCATCTGTAGATTACATCAATTACAATGCAACATTTGGTATATTGGGTACAGTAGCAACACTCAAAAATAAAATTATAAAAAATAAAAAGACTTACGAGATAGAATCAAAAGTGGAACTAAAAGGTTTAGCAAAAGCACTTATGAAAGGACATACTGAACGTCACATCTCTAAAGGGCATATAGTAAATGGGATAATGGTAAGCGATTTGTACCAGTCTATACAAAAAAGTAAAAAAAAGACAGTCAGCAAAGAGTATAGGATTAACCATCAAAAGAGATATGTGACAAAAAGAGTGAGAAAATGGAT
>JALWME010000017.1 GCA_027083995.1 Sulfurovum sp. | reverse complement strand
TAGAGCAGATACAAGCAGGTAAAAGCAAGCGTGAAGCGATGTTAGAGTCTATCAAAATCCGTACACGTCCTGTACTGATGACTGCTTTTGCAGTAAGTGCAGGGATGCTTCCTGTCGCGCAAGGTGCCGCCATAGGACTAGAGCGTCTTGCACCACTAGGAGCAGTAGCCATTGGGGGACTTGTAGTGGGTACGTTTATGACACTTGTGTTTATCCCTATTGTTTTTATTTGGACGGTTAAAGAAGAGAAGATTTTGGAGATGTAAATGTATAAAATAAGTTTAATATGGATATGTTTAGCAGTGATGCTACAGGCTGTGAATGTAGGAGATACACTTCCTCGTGTAACCTTGGAAAAAGAGAATGGAGGAACGAGTCGTGACAAACCTTGGCACTCAACAAGCCTTAAAGGTAAAGTACATGTATTGCTCTATATGGATCCAGATAAAAGAGAAGAGAGTCAAGAACTGCTTGATGCTCTAAAAACTTTGGAAGCAAATAGTAAAAATTACTCCACAGTAGCCATTGTCAATTTGGCTGCTACATGGATGCCTGATGCGGTATTGGAAGGGTTATTGAGTAAAAAAGAGAAAGAGCTTAAAAATACCTCTTTTGTGTTCGATAAGAAAAAATATTTAGTTAAAAAATGGAAGATGAAAGATGATGCATCCAATGTTTTGATTGTGGATAAAACATTAAAAGTAATGTATAAAAAAGTGGGCCAAGTTTCAGATAACGAGATAAAACATATGATAAAACTTTTATCTGATATGTCTATGAATTCATAGTGAGTTCATATCTTCTAGATAATATTTTATTATTATATTAAACATAAGGATAACAAATGAAAAATAAAACCCTATTAAGCTTAGTGTGTGCAACACTTTTGGTAACTACAACAGGTTATGCAAAAGGGCATCAAGATAATGATGGTGCAAAGCAACATAAACAAAATAAAAAACAAAAAGGAAAAAAAATGAATAAAAATATACGAAATGGACTCATGGCAGGCTTCGCAACTATACTTATGAGTGGGTGTGAAAGCAGTTCGACAACAACTACAGATGCAACTACGACAACTGATACATCTGCATTAATAACAGATACAACTACAACGACTGATACATCTGCCCAAGCTACTATCTTACCTGCAAATGTACAGGCTGCACTTGATGCACCACTTTCAACTTTGTCACAAGAGGTGACAAATACACTTGCTTTTATGGGTAATGAAGAGAGACTTGCGTATGATGTTTATAATAGACTTTATCAGGAATGGGGCACAAAGCAATTTACAAACATTGCAACAAAATCAGAATACAAACATATTACAGCGGTACAGAAATTGGTGCAAAAGTACAAAATGAGTGATGATATGAATTTTACAAATGTGGACTTACCTGTTTTGGGATATATGAATACACCTATAGAAGATATGCAAGCTGGTACTTACGACATTGCTCACATCCAAAAACTCTATGATGATTTGACTTCGCAGGGTCTAACATCTGAAATAGAGGCTTTAAAGGTAGGGTGTATTATTGAGGTAACGGATGTAAATGACTTAAATGAAGATATTCGATTAGCAGAAGAGTCAAATGCACAAGATATTGTTGATGTCTTTAATTTTTTACGTGATGGCAGCTATAATCACTACTGGGCATTTGATAAAGGGCTTAAAAACAAAGGTGTAGGTGAAGGTTGTTGTAGTTTAGGTACAGAATATTGTCATCCAGAGTATCCTAAAAAGTAACCAGTGTAAATAAATACTCTTTTGCTATACTTTTAACACTAAATTAACACTTCTATGAGATAATACCTTGTCTAGTCGAAATAAGACAAGGATTTTTCTTTCCCTTTAGAAGAATCCAACTATAAGAGTATATCGTGCTGAAACATCGTTTTTTCATCTCCCTTTTAAGCACGATACTCTTATATGTAAGTGTAGGGATACTCTTTGTTTATCTGCTCCATAAGACTATAGTCACAGAAGAAAAACCTCAAAAAAAAATTATCAACTTTACACTCTCTGAGTATAAACCTGAAGTCATACCTCCAGTAGAGATTCCAGCAGTTGAGAATCTTGAAGCACCGATAAAAGAACCAGAACCAAAAGAGAAAGAACCAATAGAGGAAGTGATGTCGGAACCTATTGTCAAAAAGGTTGTGTCTACGCCCATTGTAAAAAAAACAGTCAAAAAGAAAGTAATCAAGAAGAAGCGTATCAAGAAAAAAATCATAAAGAAAAAGTCTGTAAAAAAAAGTGTAAAAAAGCGTAAGAAGATTGCTAAAAAACCTATTCGAAAACCTGTTCGAAAAAATAAAGTAACCAGAAAACAAACAAGCCCCGCCAAGAAAAATAGATTTTTAAATGTACTAAGGGCAAAAATAAACAAGGCTAAAACCTACCCTCGTATCGCCCAACGAAGAGGGATGCAAGGGTCGGTAAAAGTACGCTTCACCATTTTACGTAATGGTCGTGTGTCCAATATACACATTACAGGGAAAAAAGTATTTCACAAGTCAGCACGAAAGGCTGTAAACAGTGCTTTTCCTATACATACTAAAAATGTACCCTTGTCTCTGCCTACAACTGTCAATTTAACCTTACGTTACCAGATCAGATAAATTTAACACATAATTAACACTAATTTTTTAAAATAATCAAAATATTTTAGGAGGAGTGATAATGAAAAAAGGAATTTATTTTTCTTTGATGGCAACATGTTCCA
Organism: Sulfurovum sp.; assembly: GCA_027083995.1. The sequence goes on along the minus strand of JALWME010000017.1, from coordinate 4,967 downwards.
TGTACGCAGTACCAATAGAACTAGGTACGATAGATGTAGAGGCAAAAGCTGGAACAGAGGTTATTAAAGATGTGTCTGGAGATGATATAAAATCAGCAGATTTATCAGAGGCTTTATTTAAACAGTCTGCTTCTGTGTCACTGAGCAGACGTTCTGGTGTGGCTAATGACATCACGGTAAGAGGTCAAAGAAAAGATAACATCAATGTAACCATAGATGGTGCAAAAATACATGGTGCCTGTCCAAATCGCATGGATCCTCCTGTTTCTCATGTACTTACAAACAATGTAGATTTTATAGAGATAAACGAAGGTCCTTTTAATGTGGAAGATTTTGGAGTACTCAGTGCAGATGTCAAGGTGCATACTATGAAACCCAAAGAGGTATTTGAGGGTGAAGTGAATGTGGGCATAGGAAGTTATGGTTACCAAAAAGGTGCATTCTCTTTGAGCGGAGGAACAGAAAATGTAAGATTTTTACTCTCAGGTTCGACAGAAACATCTGACCAATATGAAGATGGTAATGGTGATGACTTCGTAGGACAGATAGCACGTGAAATAGCAGCAGGAACAGTACCAGCTGCTACGCAGTATCAAACAAAATACCAAGACACAGAAGCGTATAAGAAAAAAACTTTGATGGCAAAAATGTTTTGGGATATTACAGACACGCAAGAGTTAAGACTTAGCTATACAGCCAACAGGTCTGATAATGTACTTTACCCCTCTTCAAAAATGGATGCGTTGTATGATGATTCAGATATTTATAATGTAGAGTATATAGCTAAAGATTTAGGGGCGTATTCCAAAGAGTTGAGTTTGCAAGTCTATCAGTCAGAAGTGGAACACCCAATGTCAACAAAGTATCGTAACATGGGTGCAGTGAACTATATGACGCATGCACTTACGACCAAAATGCAAGGTGCAAAACTTAAAAACAGTTTTGACCTAGATGACCATACGGTTACTACGGGTATAGACTATAGTTTGAGAAATTGGGATGGGGGTTACTTTAAAAATGATACGCCTTTACCTGCTGCAAGATTTCATAGTATCTGGGATGTAGAGACTAGAAATGTTGCATTTTTTCTTAAAGATGAGATACAACTAGGGAAACTCAAACTTGACCTTGGTCTACGTTATGACAATACAGAAGTTACTTCTGCAAACCCTGGACAACAATCTAATAACTATGATGTATTAAACGGATATGTGTTTGGTATGTATCAGGTAGACAGTGATACCAGATACTTTGCAGGTTTTGGTAAGTCTTCGCGTGTACCAGACGCAAAAGAGTTATACTGGATAGGAAGTATGGGTAATTCCATAGGAACCCCTAACCTAAAACATACTATCAATTATGAACTGGACATGGGTGTCGAAAAGCAGTTTGAAAATGCAAGCATAAAAGCCAAGGTATTTTACTCAAAATTACAAGATTATATCGCATATAATGCAAGCAATAAAAAAATGATGATGGACAAGAGTATGGCATGGAATGCTTATGAAAATGTAGATGCCACAGTGTTTGGGCTGGAAGTCTCTGGCAGCTATGTAGCGACTGATTCACTTTATGTTGACTATGGGTTGGCATACCAAAGAGGAAAAAAAGACAACCCCCTTACAGGACAAACAGGAACAAACCTACCTGATATTGCACCACTTAAAGCAAATATAGCTGTCAATTATGCATATGATGAAACTCTAATACTTAGAGCAGATGTGATAGCAGCAGACAGTTGGAGTGATTATGACGAAGAGAATGGCGAGCAAGCGTTAGATGCTTATGCAGTATTAAATCTAAGAGCTACCAAAAACTTTGGGAAAAACTTTGAATTCATAGTAGGTATTGATAATGTTTTAGATAAAACATATGCAGTATCCAATACGTATAAAGATTTGATTTTACTGCCAACTTTAGGTGATAATGAAGTAATGCTGCTTAATGAACCTGGACGCTATGTGTATACAAATATAAAATATAAATTTTAAAAAAGAGAAAATCATTAGTATCTTTCAACGTTGAAGGGAGTCACTTCTCTTCACATTCTTTCCACAAAAATTCGATTTACTAGCCTGCAAATAAGTATTTCTTGTAAAATATAATATTTTTATCATTTTTTAGTTATACTTGGGCGTATTTTATAACAAACCAAAGGAGTAGTCAATGGCATTATTTGATGATGTAAAAGAGGTAGTTGTTGAGCAACTAAATGTGAGCCCTGATGAGGTCAAAGAAGAGTCTAAATTTGTAGAGGATCTTGGGGCTGATAGTCTTGATGTTGTTGAATTAGTAATGGCACTTGAAGAGAAATTTGATATCGAAATCCCTGATGATCAGGCAGAGGCAATTGCTACTGTACAAGATGCTATCAAATTCATTGAGAATGTATAAGTCTTAGATTCCCTTCGGGGAATTCTTAACATATATATTAGTATTTATAGAAAAATTAATATATATCTTATTTAAGTATACAGGAGACACCAGTGAAAAGAGTTGTAGTAACAGGTTTAGGGATGATTAATGCTCTAGGATTAGACAAAGAGAGTGCATTTTCTGCCATTGTGGATGGTAAATGTGGTATCAGAACGATTGAAAGTTTTGATACAGAAGGTCAGTCTGTTACTATTGCTGGTGAGATACCAAACTTTGATGTCTCCGAAGTACTGGATGGAAAAGAAGCAAAAAAAGCAGATAGATTTATACAACTTGGTCTTAAAGCTGCAAAAGAAGCCATAGCAGATGCCAATCTCCCAGATGATGTAGATATGGAAACCTTTGGTGTAGCATCCGCTTCAGGTATAGGCGGACTTCCCAATATAGAGAAAAATGCAGTAGTATGTAAAAACAGAGGTCCTAGAAAAATATCACCATTTTTCATCCCCTCTTCTCTTGTCAATATGCTTGGTGGGTTTGTCTCTATCTATGAAGGGATGAAGGGACCAAACCTCTCTTCTGTAACAGCGTGTGCTGCAGGTACGCATGCCATAGGTGAAGCTGCAAAGTCCATTATGGTAGGTACTGCTGAAAAGATGATGGTCATAGGGGCAGAATCTGCTATCTGTCCTGTGGGCATAGGTGGGTTTGCTGCGATGAAGGCGCTCTCTACGCGTAATGATGACCCACAAACTGCCTCACGTCCTTTTGATGCTGAGCGTAACGGCTTTGTTATGGGAGAGGGTGCCGCTGCACTCATCTTGGAATCTTATGATGATGCCATAGCACGTGGAGCAACTATTTACGGTGAACTTATAGGCTTTGGTGAGAGTGGTGATGCCAATCATATCACTACACCAACAATGGATGGTCCGCTTCGTGCCATGAAAGGTGCATACAAAATGGCAGGTGAACCCAAAATAGACTACGTAAATGCGCATGGTACTTCTACGCCCGTCAATGATAAAAATGAAACAGCGGCACTCAAAGAACTCTTTGGGGGCAAAGAGAACTGTCCTCCTGTCTCTTCCATAAAAGGTCAGATAGGGCATTGTTTGGGAGCTGCTGGTGCCATAGAAGCAGTAGTCTGTCTCATGGCTATGAGAGATGGTATTTTACCTCCGACTATCAACCGTGTAAATGAAGATGAAAACTGTGACCTTGACTATATCAGTACGGGTGCAAGAAAAGCCGATATCAATATCACTATGTCTAATTCATTTGGTTTTGGTGGAACAAATGGCGTAGTTATATTTAAGAAAATATAAGGGTCGAAAATGGCAACGTATTTAGATTTTGAAAATAAAATAGAAAAGATACAAGAAGAGATAGTCTCTGCTCATGCCATTGCCAATATGTCTGCAGTAGAATCCCTGCAAAAAGATTTGGATAAAGAGGTAAATAAAACATTTGGTTCACTGTCTGACTTCCAAAAACTTCAGCTTGCTCGTCATCCAGATAGACCTTATGCCTTGGATTATATACGTGCTTTGATGAGTGATGCGTATGAAATTCATGGAGACAGAGCCTTTAGGGATGACCCTGCTGTCCTTTGTTATATTGGTTGGATAGATGGACAAAAAACGATGCTTATAGGTGAACAAAAAGGGCGAGGAGTTAAAAATAAAATTAAACGAAACTTTGGTATGCCCAATCCTGAAGGATATAGAAAAGCTTTACGTGCAGTAAAAATGGCAGAGAAATTTGACATCCCTGTACTGATGCTTATAGACACACCAGGTGCTTACCCAGGACTAGGTGCCGAAGAGCGTGGGCAGTCTGAAGCCATAGCCAAAAATCTTTTTGAGTTCGCAGATGTCAAGGTGCCACTCATTTCCATAGTCATAGGTGAAGGTGGAAGTGGTGGGGCATTAGCCATCGGTGTAGCAGACAAACTTGCTATGATGCGTTACTCAGTATTTGCCGTTATCTCTCCTGAAGGGTGTTCTGCTATTTTATGGAATGACCCTACCAAGGTAGAAGTAGCAACAAAAGCACTTAAGATTACCCCTTCTGATTTATTGGAACATAAGCTTATAGATGATGTACTTGATGAACCACTTATAGGGGCTCACAGAGATAAAAAAACAGCAGCAGAGGTACTTAAAAAATATTTTTTAGACAACGTGAAGGCATTAAGAGAACTTTCTGTAGATGAAATGCTTGACCAGCGTTACAAAAGACTCACAGCAGTCGGTGCGTATACTGAATAATGATACATGATATAGCAAACACTATCGTCTCCTACATAGGTGATATGGGCTATTGGGGTATTTTTTTACTGATGTTTTTAGAGAGTACTTTTTTCCCTTTTCCTTCTGAAATCATTATGATACCTGCTGGCTATTTGGCCTTTAAAGGTGAGATGAATATCTATATGGTTGTTTTAGTAGGTATACTAGGTTCTTTAGGTGGAGCATTATTAAATTATTACCTCGCTCAATCTTTAGGCAGAAAACTCATTTTGAAGTATGGAAAATATTTCTTCATCAAAGAAAAAACATTAGACAAACTCGATACTTTTTTTGCAA
>JALWME010000016.1 GCA_027083995.1 Sulfurovum sp. | reverse complement strand
CTTCACAGGGTGGAGGTGTAGATTTAGATGAAATACTTCGTCAAATGTTTGGCGGCGGTGGAGGCTTTTCTGGTAGTCAGGGAGGCTTTGGTGGTTTTGGAGGATTTGGTGGACCAGACCTTGATATACAGGCAAGAATCACTGTACCGTTTATGGTTTCTGTGACAGGGGGGAAGCATTCTGTATCTGCAAATGGACAAACATTTGATATTAAAATACCAGCAGGTATTAAATCTGGTGAGACCATGCGTGTCAGAGGGAAAGGCAAACAATACCAAGGTCAAGCAGGAGATTTACTCATACAAGTAGAAGTAGCATCTTCTGATGAGTATGAAAGGAAAGGTGATAACCTATATAAAACATTTGATGTCCCTTTGAAAGAGGCTCTTTTTGGTGGAAAAATAGCTATACAGACACCAGAAAAAGAGGTCTCACTTAAAGTACCTAAAAATACAAAAAACGGTCAAAAATTTAGACTTAAAGGAAAAGGTGTACCTGATAGAAAAACAGCACTCAGAGGTGACTTGTATTTGGTTGCTAATGTTGTTTTACCTGATGTAGATACTTTAGATGACGAATTAAAAGCAATGCTGGAAAGAAAATTGTAAAGGATTTATTATGCATAGTTATGACGAACCTGTTTATCTTATCTCTGTAGTGGCAACAATGCTTGAAATACATCCTCAAACATTGAGGCAATACGAAAGAGAAGGTTTGGTAGAGCCATCACGGACACAAGGACGTATGCGTCTCTATTCTCAGCGGGATATAGACCGTATGAAGCTTATTCTTCGTCTGACACGTCAGATGGGAGTAAATTTAGCGGGTGTTGATGTGGCACTGCAACTTAAAGAACAAATAGAGCAAATGCAAGAAGAGATAGACCAGTTACGATCTGAATTAAGTAAAGTGAATCGTAATGGATCGGTACATGTAAGTAAAGCTTTGGTAACAACTAGTGCTTATGATATTATCGTTTTTGAAGAATAGTAACTTTCATAATCTTCTTAAGCTCTATGTGACTCCTTGATACGCTATTTTTAAATAAATAGGGTAGAATCTGATTCTAAATACATAGAAAAGAAAACATATGAATGATTCACAGAGCTATATAAACAGTGCAAATAAAATGAAAGAAGCTCTCACCAAAGAACTCTTTGGGCAAGATAGGGCAATAGATGCTATAGTAAACAGCATTAAAAGTAATATACTTACAAATAAAAACTCTCCTAAATCTACTTATCTTTTTTTGGGATCTCCCGCAACTGGTAAAACATACTTGGCCGAACTTATGAGTCAAAATCTTGATGAGTATAAAATACGTAAGTTTGACATGACTCAGTATCATGAACAAAACGGTGGAGAACTCTATGGATATCCTAAAGGATGGTCAGGATACAGTGTAGGACAACTTACTGGCTTTGTGCATGAGCATCCTAAGTCTATCATCGTACTAGATGCTTTTGAAAAAGCAGATAATGTCATACAGACGAACCTTCTTTCTATCTTTGAAGGAGGGCATATGAGAGATGCCTGTGGCTGGGATAAAATGACTGATCAGCCATGTAATGACGACCCTGAAAAACTCTATGATGAGGGTAATGCTACTTTTTTGGTGGATTTTAGGGAAACAATCTTTATTATCACTTCCAATTTAGGTGAAGAGTTGTATTC
>JALWME010000015.1 GCA_027083995.1 Sulfurovum sp. | reverse complement strand
ACTGGTATTAGACGACCGATAACAACGTTTTCTTTAAGATCTTCAAGTCTGTCAACAGTCCCCGCAATAGAAGCAGAGGTCAATACTTTTGTTGTATCTTGAAATGATGCCGCAGAGATGATAGAGTCTGCACCAACAGCTGAACGGGTAATACCCACGAGCATTGGCTCAGCAATCGCAGGCTCACCACCAAGCTTAATGACAGATTCATTCTCTTCCTGGAACTTACGACGAGAAACAATATCTCCTCCAATAAACTTAGAGTCACCAGACTCAACCACTTTTACCTGTCTCATCATTTGTGAAGTCACAATCTCAATGTGTTTATCTGAGATATTAACCCCTTGACGACGGTAAACCATTTGTACTTCAGAAACAATGTATTCATACAATGCTTTCTCTCCAAGTGCTGCTAAAATATCATGGGATGAAATAATACCATCAGTCAATTTTTCACCCGCATGCACATACTCACCTGCATTCACAAGAGGTACTTTATTTTTATCTATAAATTGCTCTGTTATCTGACCATTCTCGCCTGAAACAATAAGTCTCTCTTTCCCACGTAATGGTTTACCAAAGCTTACTACACCATCAATTTGTGCAATCAATGCAATATCTTTTGGACGTCTTGCTTCAAAGAGCTCGGATACTCTTGGAAGACCCCCTGTGATATCTTGTGATTTTATCGCTGCTTTTGGTGTTTTAGCCAAAATATCTGCAATACTTACAGTATCTCCATCATTCACAAACAAGGAAGATTTTGGATCAAGCTGATACCGAATCAACTCCCCACTTTCTGTTGCGAGTACAATCGCTGGCTTATATGCACTCGGTATATATTCATTCAATTCAAGTCTTGTATCTCCTGTTATATCATCAAACTGCTCTACTGCTGTTACACCAGGAATAATATCTTCAAATTTCAATGTACCTTTTTGTTCAGCAATAATAGGTTCAGAATATGGATCCCATTCAGCAATAACTACTTGTGTAGCCACCTCAGGTGCAGAGAGGGCATCTCCTCTACTTACTGTTGCATCATTATCTACCTTCACTATTGAACCTCTTGAGATATAGTGTCTTGCCGCTTCTCTGTTGTTTTCATCAACAACCACAGCAAAGATACCTTTTTCTTCTACTTTTGTACCTGACTTCACAGAAGTAAGTGCTTCTAGGTAATCGCCTTTGAGCAAGAAGAACTTCACTGTACCCTTGGACTCAGAAATAACCTCCTGTGTCACAGGTGCACCATCAGGTACTTTAAGCTCTGCAGCAAAAGGTATGCGTGACGGGACAGACCATCCCTCTTTAATCATTTCAACAATAGACTCACCTTCATCTACCTTATCACCATCTTTTAATGGTAAGAAAAGTTTTCCTTCTACTTTACCCGCAACACCTGCTAGTTCATTTGATTTGGCAACATCTGATTTTCTAAGGTTATATTTTACCTCATCTTGACCTTTAGCTACTACAGAAACAACTATCTCATCATGCGTAACTACTATAGCTACTGTACCAGAAGTTACTGCCTTTATTTTGGGTTCAACCAAAAGCACACCAGCATTTCTTCTATTTGCCACAATGAGTTTGCCTTCTGTATTTTTATATACATTGAGGTTATAGTATCTTACAAAACCTTCTTTTGTTGCGACAACAGAACGCTCTTCTTTCCCAGCAGTTGCCGTACCTCCTGTATGAAAAGTACGAAGTGTAAGTTGTGTACCAGGTTCACCAATAGATTGTGCCGCAATAACACCAACAGCTTCCCCGCGTTTGACTATCTTGTTGTCTGCCATGTTAAGCCCATAACATTTTGCACAGATACCTTTGGGTGCTTTACATGTAGATGGGGCTCTCATCACTACTGAACGCACACCAGCTTCTTGTACGCGTGTCGCTGTTGCCTCATCTATCATCGTACCTTCATTTACCAATACTTCTGATGTAATAGGGTCAATAATGTCTTCAGCCAATACTCTTCCATAGATACGGTCAGACAATGGTTCAATCATCTCATTACCTACGACAATATCAGAAACTTCCACACCTTCGTGTGTGCCACAGTCTGTCATAGCTATTTTCACATTTTGTGCAACATCTATAAGTTTTCTTGTCAAGTACCCTGCATTGGCAGTCTTAAGTGCTGTATCGGCAAGACCTTTTCTTGCTCCGTGTGTTGAAATAAAATACTCCAATACATTGAGACCTTCACGGAAGTTTGACGTAATAGGTGTCTCAATAATAGACCCGTCTGATTTCGCCATAAGTCCCCTCATACCTGAAAGTTGACGTATTTGTGCTGCCGACCCTCTAGCCCCAGAATCTGCCATCATGTGCACAGAGTTAAACCCATCTTTATCTGCCTTAATTAAAGCCATCAAACCTTCTGCAATCGTATTGTTCGAGTCTGTCCAAATATCAATAATTTTATTGTACCGTTCTTGATCTGTTAAGAGTCCTGCACCATATTGTCTCTGAATCTCTTTTACTTCTTCTTTGGCCGATAATACACTTTTGACTTTTATCTCAGGGATGATGATATCATCAATAGAGATAGAAACTCCTACTTTTGTCGCATATTTAAAACCCATATCTTTAAGATTATCAAGAAAAGCTGCCGTTTGAGAAACGCCACCGATTTTATAGATAAAATCAACCAAAATTCCTATATCTTTCTTTTTTAAAACTTTATTCCAATATTTTTCAGGTACATAGTCAGGAATAATTGATTTAAGAATCAATCTTCCAGCTGTTGAAGTAGCAATATGCCCGTCAATTACTGTTCTGATGCGTGCATTCAAATCAAGTGCATTTTGTTCAAATGCAATCTCTACTTCTTCCACATTTGCAAAAAGTTTATTTTCACCTTTGACATCATTTTTCTCCAATGTTAGATAGTAAAGACCCAAAATCATATCTTGTGAAGGTACTGCAATCGCTTTACCAGAAGCGGGAAGCAAAATGTTCATTGATGCGAGCATCAATACTTTTGCTTCAGCAATAGCCTCATCTGAAAGTGGTACATGTACTGCCATCTGATCCCCATCGAAGTCGGCGTTGAATGCAGAACACACAAGAGGGTGTAATTGAATTGCTTTACCCTCTATTAGTCTTGGGTGAAATGCCTGAATAGAAAGCTTGTGAAGTGTCGGTGCACGGTTAAGCAAGATAGGATAGTTATCAACTACTTCTTCTAAACATTCCCACACCTCATTGACTTGTTGTTCAATCATTTTCTTTGCTTGTTTAAGCGTTGTTGCATACCCCTTCTCTTCAAGTTTTGCCATCAAATGTGGCTTAAAGAGTTCAATTGCCATTTTCTTTGGAAGTCCACACTGATCCATACGTAAATCAGGGCCTACAACAATAACAGAACGTCCTGAAAAATCCACACGTTTTCCAAGAAGGTTTTGTCTAAAACGTCCTTGCTTACCTTTTATAACTTCTGAAAGTGACTTCAATGGTCTTTTGTTCGCTCCTTTAACCGCATTACCACGTCTACCATTATCAAAGAGTGCATCAACAGCTTCTTGAAGCATACGCTTTTCATTTCTAACGATAATCTCTGGTGCATCAAGCTCTACAAGCCTTTTTAAACGTTGATTACGGTTGATAACACGTCTATAAAGATCATTGACATCTGAAACAGCAAACTTCCCACCATCAAGACTGACAAGAGGTCTAAGGTCTGGTGGAAGTACTGGCAGCTGTGTCAACATCATCCATTCTGGTCTGTTACCTGAGTGAAGAAATGCTTCGATTACTTTCAGTCTTTTTACAATTGTTTTTCTTTTTGCTTCAGATTTTGTTGCTTGAATATCTTCTTTCAGTTGTGAAAACATATCTACAAGGTCGAGATCAGCAAGAAGTTCTTGAACTATCTCACCTCCCATTCTTGCATCTAGTTCGGTATCACCAAAACGCTGCATAATCTGCTGATATTGCTCTTCGTTAAGTACATCATATTTAGCTAAAGGTGTTTCACCCAAACTATCATAAGAAGCTTCACCAGGTGTTTTAACGATATATGCTTCATAGTATAATACACGTTCTAAATCTTTCATCTTGACACCCAACAGCGTACCAATACGTGATGGCAATGAAGAGACATACCAAATATGTGCCACAGGTGCTATGAGGTCAATATGCCCCATGCGGTTACGCCTCACCTTGGATGAAGTCACTTCAACCCCACATTTTTCACAAATCACACCTTTATAACGCATCTTTTTATATTTACCACAAAGACATTCATAATCCCTGATAGGACCAAATATTTTTGCACAAAAAAGCCCATCTCTCTCTGGTTTTAGGGTTCTATAGTTAATCGTTTCTGGTTTTTTTACTTCACCAAAACTCCATGAAAGAATTTTCTCTGGACTTGCAACACCTAATTTTAATGCTCCTATATCCTTTGGTCTCTCTTCTTTATTTAAATCAATCAGTGATAAATTCTCTAAAAACTTACTCATTTTCACCCTCCACTTCTTTTTTGCTTTCATATAGGTCTACATCCAAACCAAGTGCTTGAAGCTCTTTTGTCAATACAAACATAGTCTCTGGTACACCTGATGCTGGCACAGATTCACCTTTAGTGATAGCTCTGTATGCCTTCGCTCTTCCTTCAACATCATCTGACTTAATTGTAAGCATCTCTTTAAGAATATGTGATGCACCATATGCCTCTAATGCCCAAACTTCCATCTCTCCAAATCTTTGACCACCAAAGAGTGCTTTACCACCTACTGGTTGCTGTGTTACAAGTGAATATGGTCCTGTTGAACGTGCATGCACCTTCTCATCTACCAAGTGGTGCAATTTAAGCATATACATATATCCAACATTTACACGCTCTATCATCTCTTCACCTGTTTTACCATCATAAAGTTTCATCTTACCATCAGCATCCATTTTCGCCATCTTAAATAGTTTGTCAAATTCCGCCTGATTAGTACCTTCAAATACAGGTGCAGCAAATTTTACACCTGTTGACCAATCTCTACCATATTTGACAAGCTCTTCGTCACTCATGGCTGTAAGTAATTCTTTTGCATTCATAAGTTTGGCAACATCTGCAATAGCTATCATTTTGCTTCTTAAGTCTTTTAGGAAATCTTTTTGCTGATTGTTAAACAACTCTTCTATCTGTTCACCAAGGTTTTTACCTACAAGTCCCAAATGCACTTCAAGGATTTGACCAATATTCATACGAGAAGGAACTCCCAATGGGTTTAAGATGATATCTACAGCTCTTCCATCTTCCTGGTAAGGCATATCAATTTCAGGAACAATATTGGAAACAATACCTTTGTTTCCATGACGTCCAGCCATCTTATCACCTACTTTAAGCTTTCTTTTTGTCGCGATATAAATCTTTACAAGCTTTGTTACCCCAGAAGGAAGTATGTCATCTTTTTCAAGGACAGTCAGTTTCTCTTCATGGTCATTTTTAAGTCTTTTCTTTTGCTTTAAGAAATAATTTTTAAGTGATTCGTACTCATTTTGTACATCATCAGAGTATGATTGAACTACCCCACGAAGTGCAAATCTGTTCACCTCCTTAATAGTCTCCTCTGCAATCTTGGAACCTTTTTTATACTCCGTATCACCGATAGTCACATCTTTGTCCAGGGCTTGACCAGAAAGATAGTGTGCAATACGTAAAATCTCTTCTCTGTCTATCATTAGTAGCTGGTCATGATGATCACCATCAAGGATAGCTTTTTCTTCTTCATATGCCTGAATAGCACGTGCATCTTTCTCGTAACCTTTTTTTGTAAAGACTTTAATATCTACAACTGTACCCTCCATAGAAGCAGGACAATAGAGTGATTTATTTACCACATGTCCTGCTTTTTCACCAAAGATAGCTCTTAAGAGTCTCTCTTCTGGTGTTGGCTTTATCTCCCCTTTTGGGCTTACTTTTCCTACTAAAATCATCCCGGATTTCACATAAGTACCTATTTTAACAATACCTGATTCATCAAGGTGCAGAAGCTCATCTTCACGAATATTTGGTATATCACGTGTAATCTCTTCTGTACCATGTTTAAGTTCTCTAGCTTCTACTTCTTTTTCATATGTATGCACAGAAGTAAAAGTATCTTCTCTAATAATTTTCTCAGAGATAATAATTGCATCTTCATAGTTATATCCATACCAAGGCATAAATGCAACACGAATGTTTTTACCGATAGCAAGTTCACCTTTATCCATGTTGGCACCATCTGCAATCACTTGACCTGCTTCTATCTTGTCGCCTAGTTTTACTATAGGTGTTTGCGTAAATGTTGTATTTTGGTTGGTTCTCATATTCTTTTCAAGTGGGTAGTGGTCTATAAATACTCCTGATTCATCTTCCCCCATGATATAGATATTTTTTGCATCTACCTTTTCAACAGTACCTGTTCTTTTTGCTTTAACTGCCTCCCAAGCATCACGTGATACAATAGCTTCCATTCCTGTACCAACAATAGGTGCATCTGTTTTAAGAAGAGGTACTGCCTGGCGTTGCATGTTTGAACCCATCAATGCACGGTTTGCATCATCATGCTCCAAAAACGGGATAAGTGCAGCTGCAGATCCTGAAATCATCAAAGGTGAAATATCTATTAAGTCAACTCTTTTTGCATCATTGAGTTCAATATTACCATTGAGTCTTGTCTCAATAAGGTCTTCAACAATATGTCCATCTTCACTTACTAGCGTAGATGCAGGAGCGATACATTTATCTTCTTCCTGTGTAGCGGTAATGTAGATAATTTCATCTGTTACCTTACAATCTTTCACTATCTTGTATGGTGCTTCGATAAATCCATGTTCATTTACCTTGGAGTATGTGGCAAGGGTATTGATAAGACCAATATTTTGCCCTTCTGGGGTCTCTATGGGACAAATACGCCCATAGTGTGTAGGGTGTACATCCCTTACTTCAAACCCAGCTCTTTCTTTCACAAGACCACCCTCACCAAGTGCGGAGAGTCTTCTCTTGTGTGTCACTTCTGAAAGAGGGTTTGTCTGATCCATAAACTGAGAAAGTTGCCCTGATGAAAAAAATTCTAAAATAGTGTTTGTAATCATTTTAGAGTTTACCAAATCATGTGGCATTAACTCATCAATAGTTCCTGAGACTGTTGTCATTTTATCACGAATGGCTTTTTGCATTTTGATGAGACCATTATGTAATTCATTGCCTAAAAGCTCACCAATTGCTCTAATCCTTCTGTTACCCAAATGGTCTCTGTCATCGATATACCCTTGTCCATTCTTTACTTTTATCAAATAGCGTACTGTATTAATCAAATCTTCTGATGTTAGGACAGTTGCATATTCAGGTATATTAATACCAAGCTTATGGTTCATCTTCATACGACCTACTTTTGTAAGATCATATCTTTCAGGATCAAAGAAGAGTTGTCTAAGGAAAGTTTTTGCAGCTTCAGGAGTGACAGGTTCACCTGGTCTCATTACTTTATAGATACGAATAGCTGAAAGAAGATTCTCATCATCTATTTGCTCTGTTTGCTTAAGCAGTCTTAAGCTTTCATTGTCAGCAATAAAAGCATTAATAATAGACATATCTGCATCTTCAGCAAGATCATTAATAATTTCAACTGTTTTAATACCTTGTTCAATCATTTTTTTCAATTTGGCTTCATCTAAAGGAGTCACGACATCATAAAGTACTTCACCACTCTCTTGGTCTATCACAGGTGAAGCTAAATGTCTTTCCATAAGTACTTCAAGTGGGTA
>JALWME010000014.1 GCA_027083995.1 Sulfurovum sp. | reverse complement strand
ACTCTTTTACACCTGTAAGCACATAAAAACTCTGTGCAAACATCATCAACGAAACCAGTAGACTCAATAGTAGTACTTTCATCGTAATCCTTTTGTGTGTCAGATACCTTAGCCACTTTGGAATAAAGATTATAGCTAAGTTCTGTTTGTTCTGTACTTTTATTTTTTGTCTCTCACATAGGGCAACATTGCGTTAGTGGTGTACTGTACTGCTGCTTCTGCACTTTTTTTGCTCAATGACTTTCCCAAAGTTTGCATAAAAGAAGTATAAAACTGCCATGACATAAGTATGGAGTCTATCAAGTACTCAAGTAGGTTCTCATCTTGTATATCTAACTCTCCAGAGGCTACAAAACCTTGCATTGTATGTTTTATACGTCCTCGGTGGGCAATATTGTCTACTATGTATTGTTTTTCAAGTATGCTGTCTCGTGAGAAGAGAAAAAGTATCTCCCTAAAGAAAAACCGATACTTCCACTGTATGCCTATAAGTATTTTTTGGTGTTCTTTTAACTCTTTGAGTGTTTTGGGAAGTTCATCAATGGAGAGTGTCATCTCTTCTCTCATTTTAGTATAGAGTAATCTAACTATCTCTTCTCTGTTTTTATAATGATAGTGCAAATTCCCAGGGCTTATACCCATCTCTTTTGCTATATGATTAGTGGTAACGGCTTGGGTGTTGCTTTCATTAAAAAGTTTTCTTGCAGTTTCCAGTATCTCTTTTTTTCTTGACATATATACTCCTAATATATGTAATTATAGTGTAAATACTCTAAATAATTGTCGTTTCTCTTGACATCCGTAGTGTATTATGGCTATAATTTAGAGTAATTACACTAAAAAGGATTTAAGATGAAAGATTTATTGCAACAACTTAGAGAGACAGACAACAACAGTGCATCTATAATATTACGAATTAGTTTCGTGGTAATGATGCTTCCCCACGGAGCAGGAAAACTATTTGGCGTATTTGGTGGCTTTGGTTTTGAAAAAACCATGCAACACTTTACTGACAATATGGGAATTCCTTATATCTTTGCACTTGGGGCTGTTTTAATAGAATTTCTCTCTTCACTTATGATACTGGCAGGGTACCACACACGTATTAATGCATTTTTACTAGCTACAGTAATGTTTGTGGCTGGACTCTTTCATGTCGAACATGGTTTTTATATGAACTGGTTTGGACAAAAAGCAGGTGAAGGCTTTGAGTTTCATATCTTAGCTGTGGGGATGATGCTGGCCCTTGCTGTATTGGGTGGAGGGAAATACTCTCTTGATAATAAAATGAACCAAAAAGGGTAAAAGGGAGATAGTATGCAAAACATAGCCATAATAGTTGCAAGCGTAAACAAAAACATGGAACTAGCCCTAAATATCAAAGAGGTAGTCACAGAGCTAGAAGCCAAAAGTGAACTCATAAACCTAGTAGCCCTTGACCTTCCAATGTACACGTCCATACTAGAAGACGAAAAAGGCATACCAACCGAAGTAACAGATCTAGCCATAAAATTACTAACCTTCGATGCCTTCATCATAGTCTCTCCAGAATACAACGGAAGCATGCCACCCGTACTTAACAATGCCATAGCATGGGTATCAAGAGTAGGAGACGACTTTCGAGCCATCTTCAATCAAAAGTTCGTAGCCATAGCCTCACACTCAGGTGGTGGAGGCATGAGAGGAAA
>JALWME010000013.1 GCA_027083995.1 Sulfurovum sp. | reverse complement strand
AGGATGTGTGATGCTTAGGGTCTGTCACCTCAATACCTGTGCAGTGGGTGTAGCGACACAAGATGAAAAATTACGTAAACGCTTCTCTGGTAATGTGCAAAAAGTCATTAACTACTTTACACTTATGACCGAGGAAGTAAGAGAGATACTAGCCCAGTTAGGTTATAAGTCACTTGAGGAGATTATTGGTCAAAATCATCTACTTGAAGTTATAGACGATGAATTTGCCAAAAAATTTAGTTTTGACAAATTGCTCTATGACCTTGAGGGTGACAACACCTGTCAAGTGCCATTTAATGAACCGTATGACCAAAATGAATACGAACAAGAGATTATAAACGAGCTTATGCCAACTATCAAAGAGCCTTCATCTCCTATAGTATTAAATAAAGAGATTTCTAACTTAAACAGATCTTTTGCAACACGTATCTCTGGAGAGATTGCAGCCATTCATGGAAATGCAGGTCTTCCAGATGGGACTATTACGCTTAACATGAAAGGCACAACTGGTCAGTCTCTTGGTGCATTTATGTCTAAAGGTATCAATATCAACATAGATGGTGCTGGTAATGACTACATCGGTAAAGGGATGCATGGCGGACAAATCGTGATTAGTTCATCCAAGGCTGGTCATGAGTTTGCTTTGGGTGGAAATACATGTCTTTATGGTGCTACAGGAGGAACACTCTACATACATGGTAAAGTAGGTGAACGTTTTGCTGTACGTAACTCAGGGGCTACCACAGTAGTAGAAGGTACGGGAGATCACCCTTGTGAGTACATGACAGGCGGTGTGGCGGTCATACTTGGTAAAACAGGCGTAAACTTTGGGGCAGGTATGACAGGTGGCAGGGCATTTGTCTATGACACTGAGGGCAACTTCTATGAAAAAGTAAATCCAGAGCTTGTAGAAGCACTACGCATAGATACAGATGAGTGGGATACAGAGATGTTTGAACTTAAAGCTTTACTCAAAGACTATGCACAAAAGACTGGCTCAAAAAGAGCCACATATATCTTAGAAAACTTCAGAACAGAGATACGCAAGTTCTGGATGGTAGCCCCACGTGGCGTTAAACCAACGATTGTGGCAGATAAAAGAGGGGAATAGTGTACATACTATGACCCCATTTATACAAGCCTGCAAAAAAGCCAATGAAGAGATAAAAGAGGCATTGCAAAATGGTTTTGATGCCTCTTGGTTTGAAAAGACTGATATAGGTGCTGGTGGTGATATCAGTTCAAAACTTGATTTGATGGCTGAAAAGATTTTTGTAAAACATCTTGGCTCTTTTGGGCAGATAGAATCTGAAGAGAGTGGTATCATAGGTGAAGGGGAAGATAAGATTATTATTGACCCTATAGACGGTTCTTCAAATGCTCTTTCTTTGTTCCCTTTTTATGGTACTTCTGTTGCACGTGTAAATGCAAAAGGTATTTTAGATGCTGCTATGGTATGCAATCTTGCAAATGCGGATATATTTTTTACTACAGAGTCTCATGGTGTGCAGCAAGGAAGACTTTTTTCAACACAATTTCACACACCTCATACTGTACCCCATGCAGAAGTAGGGCTCTTTGAAAAAGCCTATGCATACCCTGAACTTGTAGCCCTTTTAGATAAGGAAAAACTCAAGTTTAGAGCACCTGGGGCTATTGCTCTCTCTTTGGCATATGCCAGGTCTGTTAGTTATGTGCTTT
>JALWME010000012.1 GCA_027083995.1 Sulfurovum sp. | reverse complement strand
GTAGATTTAGAAAATAGCAGAGCATCTATTAATATTCTTTTTACAATACCACTTATATTCGCAGCAGCACTTCTTTCTTTCGCTCATGGTGCAAATGATGTGGCAAATGCAGTAGGTCCATTAGCAGCAGTATATGATGCTTTGACAACACATAGTGTTTCTGCCAAAGCAGCCATACCATTATGGGTTATGGTGGTAGGGGCGTTAGGTATCTCTATAGGTTTGGCATTGTTTGGTCCAAGACTTATCAAGACAGTAGGTTCAGAGATAACCGAACTTGACCAGATGAGAGCCTTTTCAATTATGATGGCAGCAGCAATTACGGTGGTTATTGCTTCTCAGCTAGGATTGCCTGTATCATCTACACATATTGCAGTGGGAGCTATCTTTGGTGTGGGCTTCTTGCGTGAGTGGCTAGATTCAAAAGATATGAGTGAAAAACACATTAAACTTCAAGCAGAAGTAGAAAAACAACATGCCATCAAAACAGAATTAAATGCCCTAAATAAGGATGACTATAAAAGACAAGTAGAACTTATAGCAGCTCAGAAAAAACAGAAGAAAAAAGTAAAAAGTCTTAAGCGTTCATTGAAAGAAAACTATGTGAAACGGGGTATGGTAAAGAAAATTGTAGCAGCATGGGTCATCACTGTACCAGCAGCAGCTACACTTTCAGCTATTATTTTTTATGTGATTAAGGGTTTTAATTAACTATAATACTCTTATGCAAAAAGAGATAGAGATACTAGTCATCGAAGATGAAGAAGATATATTAGAACTTATAGAGTATCACCTCACTAAAGAAGGTTATCGCATTACAGGTTTTTTGTCAACAGAAAATGTGGAACAGTTTTTAGAAGAGGAAGTACCTGCACTAATGATAGTAGATAGAAATTTACCTGGGATGGAAGGTTCAGAGTTTGTAGCCTACTTACGTAAAGCAGGTCATGAGATTCCTGTTATATTTCTCACCGCCAAAGCCAGAGAGTCAGAACTTGAAGAGGGATTTGATGCAGGTGGAGATGATTATATATGTAAGCCTTTCTCTCCCAAAGAGTTGACACTTCGTGTTAAGGCACTTTTGAAGCGTTCTGGTGTATTGCAAAAACAAGCACGAATCAAACATAAACAACTTACCATAGATTTAAATCAAAATAATCTTTATATAAAAAGCAAAGAGGTAACACTAACAAAGCTTGAATTTAATTTGTTACATACTTTTATGAAATATAAAGACCAGCCACTTACAAGAGATTTTTTACGTGATGAGGTATGGGGTAGTGAAGGTGAGAGTGTTAACGATAATGCTGTAAATGTAGCGATAAATAGATTAAAAAATAAAATAGATCCCGAAAATAAAGAGAATTACTTTGTTCCTGTCTGGGGGGTTGGGTATAAGTTTTCTTAGTGTATCACTAAAAAATATGTCAATAGTGCAAGTGTGGATAAAGCCATATTCTTTAGCATATCGCTAAAAAATATGTCAATATGACATATTTCTTCTTCCTTACAATTTTTAACGCTACACTTACATCATGAATAAACAAGAAACCCTTAAACACTATTTTGGACATGATACGTTTCGCCCTTTACAAGAAGAGGTAGTCGATACCATACTGAATAAAGAAGATGTACTTATGATACTCCCCACAGGTGGGGGAAAATCACTCTGTTATCAACTCCCTTCGTTACTTATGAAGGGGATTACAGTGG
>JALWME010000011.1 GCA_027083995.1 Sulfurovum sp. | reverse complement strand
GTGTTGCTGTCATAGATTTAGGTGGTCAGACCTCAAATCTTGTCATACATACTGGAAACTCTATACGATATAATGACTTCTTGGGTGTAGGTTCAAACCATATCACCAATGACCTCTCCATGGCACTGCATACACCTTTACATATAGCAGAAAATGTCAAAGTGCGTCACGGAAGTCTTATAGAGTCAAGTAATGAAGTAATAGAGCTGCCCATTATAGGGGATGAAGAAAACCGTAATGGTGTCTCCTTGGAGATTGTACATTCAGTGATTTTCTCTCGCGTAGAAGAAGCCCTCATGATACTCTCCAAATCACTCGAAAAATCTGCACTTAAAGAGCAGATAGGTGCAGGACTCATTCTTACTGGTGGAATGACGAAACTTAAGGGCATAAGAGAGTTGGCCCAGTCTATCTTTCAAGGAATGCCAGTACGTATTGCCAAACCGAATGAAGATATAGAAGGTTTGTTTGATGAGCTTAAAGACCCAGCTTTCTCAACAGTGCTTGGTTTATTGCTCTACCAGGCAGGTGAACACACACAATATGAAATAGACTTTCAAAAAATTCTACTACATTCCAAAGAGGTAAACGAAGCCAATCTTGACAATATAAAGATTAAAAATACCATTACAGAAGTAGAAGATATAAAGCTCAGCAAAGCAAACAAAGAGGCAAAAGAGAAGAAAGAAAAAAAGCCTACTGATCCAGAGGCATTTTCTTTTGATGACCTACCAGACATAACAGAAGAAAATAGTAATCCTATTAAAAAGTTGGCAAGCTGGGCTAAACAACTTTTTTAATAATAGAGATACAAACATATCACACAAAGGGGAATATATGGAAGATTTTGACATAGAAATAACCGAAGCAAAATGTCATACAAATGGTGCAAAGATAAAAGCAATTGGTGTTGGTGGTGGTGGTGGCAACATGATTAACCACATGATATCTGAAGGCATTCATACTATTGATCTAATAGTTGCCAATACTGATGCACAGGCATTAGATAGCTCAATTGCACCTTATAAAATGCAACTGGGCATAAATGCAACAAGAGGGCTTGGTGCAGGCATGGTACCAGATAAAGGTAGAGAAGCAGCATTAGAAAGCTTTGAAGACATTAAAGAGATGCTTGACGGCTCTGACATAGTCTTTATCTCTGCTGGTCTTGGTGGTGGTACTGGTACAGGTGCTGCACCTATCATCGCTCAAGCGGCTAAAGAGATTGGTGCTTTAACAGTATCTATCGTAACTAGCCCTTTTAAGTTTGAAGGTCGTAAAAGAACCAAACTTGCAAAAGAGGGTCTAGAAGAACTTAAACGCGAGAGTGACTCTATCATCGTTGTACCTAACGAAAAACTACTTTCTATTGTAGAAAAAAACCTTGGTATCAAAGAGAGTTTTAGAATGGTAGATGATATTCTTGCTCAAGCTGTAGGAGGTATCTCAAAGGTGATTCTTTCACATGGTGACAATGACATCAATCTTGACTTTGCAGATGTAAAAACAGTCATGAACCATAGAGGTTTGGCTCTTATGGGTACAGGATATAGTTCAGGTGAGTCTGCAGCATATGATGCCGCTAAGACTGCCATAGAGTCCCCTCTTCTTGATAATATCTCTATAGATGGGGCGATGGGTGTACTTGTGCAGTTTGACATTCACCCAGACTATCCACTCAATGGGATTTCTGAAGCGATGGAAATCATCTATG
>JALWME010000010.1 GCA_027083995.1 Sulfurovum sp. | reverse complement strand
GCAGACATCTATCTCTCAGTCTCCGCTATCGTTGGGTTCATCGCCATCTTTGCCATCGCCATACTTAACGGTATCGTTCTTGTTTCCTTCATAGATGAATTACGAAAGAAGTTCCCTACAGTCAAAACCATAGACTTAGTAAAAGATGCAACCCTGCTACGCCTAAGACCAGTACTCATGACAGCTTTTACCACACTCTTTGGTATCTTGCCACTACTTTACGCCACAGGTGTAGGCTCAGAGATACACTACCCACTCTCAGTAGTAGTCGTAGGCGGTATACTCTCTTCTACAATATTAACACTTTTGATCTTGCCTGGCTTGTATGTGTTGTTTTTTAAGAAAGACTTGGTATAACCTAAAGAATATAAGTATTTTATGTACAAAGGATAGAGATGGATGAACAAACAATGAATGAATACGGTGTAAAGGTTGCAATGTTTATCAGTGAACCTAAATATATGGCTGATATATCTGATGAAGAAGCCAAAGAGGAAGGTGCAAGTGTATATCATTTCCACTATGGAAGTGATGCAGTAGGCTATAACCTTACATTTAACTGGGCAATTGATACCCATGAAGATACCATACGTATAGCACGTTATAGTTATAATGGCGTACCTTCAGGTATTGCTGTACACCACATGGTTGCACTTTTATTTACCAACAAAACCATGAATGAGTTAGATACTATCAATTATCAAGGTTTGGAAAAACTTTTACGTGACAACCCCACCATAGAGGCACTGCCAAGAGAAGAGAACTATACCATTACTTTTGCAGTGGATGCTACAAAATTAGCTGTAAAAGACTATACCAAACAAGCACTTACTTATGATGAGAAGACAATCCCATGCACAGATAGTCCAATGAGCATTGCCTCAATCAAAGATGCTATTAGAACACACAATATACAAACACTTGAAGATTTAGCCAACTTTACAAGAGCAGGACTCAAAGATACAAGCTGTCACGATACACTTTTAGAGTGGATAGAAGAGAATAAAACATATGCTGCAGAACAAGAAGAAGCAAGTGAAGCATTAGCCGCTGTGCCATTTAATACGATGAGTGTAAACCACCAGATTATTGCAGTTGAGACTGCCATAGACAACACAGTCAGACAATTTCTTGTAATGGATGGTGGAGACATAGACATCTTAAATGTCAAAAAAAATGGTGAAGTATTTGAAGTTTATATCTCGTATCTAGGAGCATGTAGTAGCTGTGATAGTGCAGGAACAGGTACACTCATGGCCATAGAAAATGCCCTTAAAGACAAACTCGATCCAAATATTCGTGTTATTCCTATTTAAATAGGAATAATTACACACAATATTTTATATTAACTCATAGTTGGTATATCCGAATTAATTGTTATCTTCTTCTTTGAACTGTTGGTCTCTTTGGTTTTGTTTGACTCCATAGATGGCTTAGATTTGGGTGTATTGATATTTATATTTGGTACACGTTTTTCATTAGCCTTCTTTTTTTCTATACTGATAACTAATTTTGCATTTTTATAGTCTGCTTTTAAGCTGCCTTCATTGGCATCCTTAGGTAAAGGAATACGCTGCTGGTACATACGCATAGAGCTTGAATTACTATAAGAGTTTGCAGTTTTGTTTTCATATTTTTCTATAATTTTGGCTGAAATAGACAAAACACCATTATTTGCACTTATATCAATCTGATTCTCTCTGTTTTCGGGTATATCAGTTTCAAATTCATAATGTTTACCTTTGTCCACAAATTGACTTGGTTGAGCTATCTTGTATGTTGCTGCAGGACTAACAAGTCTTGAAGAACGCTGCTGCATGCGTTGGTGCATACGTTCAAACATCTTATCCATGTTTTGCTGCATCTGCATCATCTCTTTAAAAATGTCATCACCAAAAGGATCTTTGAAAAAAGCATCACCCAGTGGGTCATTGGCATGCAATGTCAATGTTGCTGCAACAGGCAATAGCAATATTGAAAGTTTTTTATGTAACATCTTTGCTCCTTATAATTTAGATAGTAAAATTATAAAAAACAAAGTTTAACGGAATTTAAATCGTGGCGTTAAGTCATCTTGTGAGAGTTCGGAGACATTGTTTTTACCCATAACTGCCAATAATGAGCGTACACCATGTAAAAGTTGATGATGGTAAAAAGCTATATGTTTTGACTTTTCTATGACTAAAAACTTACTTCTTTTTGCTTCATTCATAGTAGCAAGTCCTACAGGACAATCTCTGCCATTTGCACCTGAACACTCCCTTGCACGTATACACCCAGCAGATATCATAAATCCTCTAGCAATGTTAATAAAGTCTGCACCATGACAGAGTAGTTCTACTACATCATCTGGGGTGAGCACTTTTTCACTGGCAATGATTTTAATTTCCTCTTTGAGTCCATATAATTGCAGGGTATCATTGACAATAAGCAGTGCCTCACGGATAGGTAATCCTATCTTGGACATCATCTCAAGAGAAGCAGTACCAGATCCCCCATCTCCTCCATCTATAGTAATGAAGTCTGGCAAACTTTTTCCTTCTGATACTCTCTTGCTTAAGGCTTTGGCATAGCTTTCAAAATGCTCTTTTGTAGAGATGACTATCTTAAATCCTACAGGCTTAGAAGAGAAGTTTTGAAGATCTTCTATAAAGTTAAAAAAAGTCTCCATATCTGTTGCATAAGGAAAGCGATTTGGACTTATGAGGTCTTTATGTGCAGGTATGCCTCTGTAATAAGAGATATCTTCACTCACTTTGGTAGCGAGTAATTTACCCCCTGTTTGTTTTGCACCTTGAGCAAGCTTTACTTCTGTCATGCGACAAAAACGCATCACTTTTTGGTAACGTAGTGCATCAAAATTACCTTTTTCATCTCTTACACCATAAAGTCCAGAACCCATCTGGAAAGTGATATCTGGTATACTTGTAGGTACTCTTTTAGGGAAATATTTTATATCTTTTCCCCAGTCTATACGAAAATATAGCAATTTTTTATTGTCAAATATAAATGTATTTCTGTCTTTTTGCCTTAAAACCATTTTTCTGTATACACGTTGAGATACTTCTCTATTACTTAGGATTCTCATAAGTTTGTATACACCTTTTGCAAACCAAGTCCCCTCTTTTATCTCTAAAAAATCACTACAATGACAATCTTCAACATTGAGTGTGGCAAGAAAATTAGATGTTAGGCCTCCTTCACCTGTATTTATGGGAAAGTGGCCATTATAAGCACCTCTAGCAAAAGCCCTTGTACCCTCAGGAGATATAGAACCATCACTCATAGCTGAACGTCCGATAATACTTCTACTTTTAAAACTCTCTTTTCTATTTTTTCCAAAATGTACGGAAAATTCAGCATCCACCTCATGTATCTCTTTGACAAAATTTGCATGTTTAAAGAGTGTTTTTTGATTTCCATAAGGTTTGGTAGGAGAAAAAGAGAGGTAAGGACTTTTACCTTTTGAGACTTTAGATATCCAGTCTAATTTCTCAAAAGAGTCATAATAGGTCTCATCACCAAAATACTGACGCATAGGATTGCGTAGCAGATAAAACAGATAACGTAAACGACCTATGAGCGGGTAGTTGATAAGAAGTTGGTTTTTCCTCTGTATAAATCTGTCATAAATTGCCATAGCCAACAGTATAAGAAGCAAAATGAAGAGTAAAATTTTCAGAAATACACCCCAGTCTGCTGAAAAAAGCGGAATGTGCATTAAAATATTTTCTTTATTCATCTGTATAATCTTTGAAGAGGACATTATCTAAAGCATATTTTCCTGCTCCAAAAGTGACCAAAAAAAGAAGAAACAAAAGATAATACAAAGGTATCTCTATACCATTTTGTATAACAGAAAATCCATGCGGTGCATGTACAAAAAGCATAGCACCTATCATAATAAATGAAAGTAACAATGATATATATCTGGTAAATAAACCAAGTACCAATAATGCTATACCAATGGTTTCAAGACCAGAGACCAAATATGCAGAAAATGCAGGAAAAGGTACTGCCATTTGTATAAACCACTCTTCAGTGCCTTTTAAGTCGTTGATTTTAAGTAGTGCAGGCGTAGCAAACCCATACGCCAACATAAATCGAACAGCTAAAATAATGAGATTTTTAGGGTATGAGAACAAAACAGATAATTCGCTTAATACTTCTTTCAAACTTGCCTCCCATTGAGTATACCGTATTTACATAGTATGATTATACACTTTTATTTGTGTAGCTTCTATGCAAAAGCAATGACGAAGGAAAATATTTGGGAAAAACTTAAACCTGAAATATTAATAAAACAACCCTTATATATGCTTTTTCATAGACTCTATAAACTCTGTAATGTCATCTGAAAGTGCCTGTAAGTCCTCTTCATGTTCTACTTCATCTGCGAGTATCTGACTCACGATATCATAGGTAACGATATCTTTATCTTTTACAGCCTCAGCTATATCTGCATACGTACTTATAGCACACTGTTCTCCTTTAATAGAGTCTTCCAAAATGGCTACGACATCAAATTCTTTTGGTTCTTCATAGCCACAATTGGTGTGCGTAAACCAATCTTTAGGATTGAGCAGTGGGGTACCGCCTAGTTGCAAAATACGGTCTGCTACCATATTGGCATGCCGAAGCTCATCTGTTGCATGCTGTTCCAGTTCGGCGATAGCAGCATCTTTCATAATGCCTTTAATCACCTTAGCTTCTATAAAGTACTGATAGTATGCCAACCACTCATCTGCATATGCTTTGTTAAGCATGTTAATCACTTCTGAAATCTCTATACCTTTGATAATCGAATTACCTCTTTTTGCCATGTTGCACTCCTTATTTTGATATGTTGGTTTATTATAAAACTTCTTAACTTACAGTACTATTAATAATTATTTTTAATTAATAAATTTTATCTTTTATTAAGTCTTTCTGCCCTATACTTTTCAAAGGATAATTATTATCTATTGAATGAAAAATACATCCCATTACAGGAGATATTATAAAATTTGGGTATTTCACTTTAGCTTTTGGCATATAAACGTGTCTGTAAATCCCAGAGACAATTCTTGAGAGAAAAATTAAATATCTCTAGATAACTAGGTTTGTATATGATAATTAAACCCTCTGAATAACCTAGATATTCAGAGGATTCAATTGTATTTTATACTTGAAAAATGCTCATTTATTATGGGTTAATTACACTATAAAAAGGATAAAAAATGAAGTATGATTTTAAAAAAAAATCACTAATCATTAGTGGTTTAGCTATATTTGGTTTAGGGAATCAAAGTTTTGCTATAGATACTAGTTATTCTCCTGTAAGTATCACAAAATCATTTTCTGATATAAAAAAGGAAGATGTAAAAAATAAGCCTATGCTTATGGAAAAGCACATGAAGATTCTTAATGAACGCTATAATCTTACAGAAAAAGTAGATCCCAGTGCAACAATGTCTGGTGGAAAACCTTTACCTGTAGGACCTACAGTTAAGTTGAAAAAAGGCACAACCTGGGATTCACTCTCTAACATGTCTCCTGAAGAGATAAAAAATAAAGGTGTATTTCCTTATTTACCATTGCCTCATGTGGTACCTGAATCAGGAGGATTGGTTGTCTCTCCTCAGCAACTAAAAGAGCATCCCGAATTAGAACGTTTTGATATGGAATTTGATTTGCCTGATGCCTATTTACCTGAGTTTCCCCCACCAATGTATCTGATTTCCAGACCAGATCTTGGGGATGTTACAGGAGGAGAAGAGATTACAATCAATAATTACTTTGAAAAACTTAATGGTATTCTTACGCCTCTACAACTTGAAGGTATGCGTTTACTTGTTACCCCTGTCGCACAACAACAGTTTAATGCTACCTCTGACAGAAAAGCGGATAAAGCACAGGATGCAGTCTCCTGTTTTACTTGTCATGTCAATGGACATAGTAGTGGAGTATTCCATCTTAATCCAGATAATAGACCACAACTTACAAGATTTCGTATAGATACCCCTACACTAAGAGGTGTCAATGTACAACATTTTTTTGGTTCCAAACGAGCCATACGTTCACTGGTTGATTTTAGTGAAATTGAGGCGAAAACTGCCTACTTTGATGGAGATCCTGTTATAGGTCTTAAAAAAGGTGCAAGAAGATTTACACGGGAAGAAGTAGGTGCAATGGCAGCTATGCAAAATATGCTTGCATTTCCTCCTGCACCTAAACTTGGTATAGATGGCAGGCTAAATCCTAAAAAAGCTAATGATTCAGAACTTAGAGGGGAAAAACTCTTTGATAAAAACTGTGCATCATGTCATGCTGCACCTTATTATACAGATAATAGTGCACATGATTTAAAAGTTGAAAGATTTTATAAGGGACGTCCAGAAGGACTCATTAAAACATTTTCATTAAGAGGACTCAAGGATTCGCCTCCTTACCTGCATGATGGTAGACTTTTAACAATCGAAGATACAGTTGAGTTTTTCAATCTTATACTTGAACTCAAACTAAAAGAAGAAGAGAAAAAAGATTTAGTGGCATTTTTACGTACACTATAAAACTTATATAAATTGGCGTACATGAAGAGAATTTAGCTTACAACTTGGCTACTTTCTCTTCGCCAATAAATCATAGACTAAAAGTCATAACCAAACATTTAGGTATCATAGTTTAGAATATAGACTAAATCTTTCATTTTTTTGATATGATGATAGAGTATGAAGTATTCACCTCTGTTGGCTTTGCCTTAAACATATTCAATTTTAAAGGATTAATACAAATGATGAAAACACTTAAAAAAATAATACCACCAGCATTTTTTGGTATGGTAAGTTTGGGACTTTTGACTCCACAACTTCTACAGGCACACTGTCAGATACCTTGTGGCATATATGATGATAAAGCAAGAGTAGACCGTATGCTTGAAGATGCTGCAACTGTCTCCAAATCTGTAAAACTCATAGTAGAACTTTCAGGGAAAAAAGATGCACAGTCTCAAAATCAGATAACAAGATGGGTAATGAACAAAGAGAATCATGCACAAAAAATTATCTCTTCTATTAGTGATTATTTTTTAACACAACGGATAAAGACAAGTCAAAAAGACTATGCTCAGCGTCTAGCAACGCATCATGCCGTAATCATAGCTGCAATGAAAGCAAAACAAAATGCTGATGTAAAATATGCAGATGCACTTACAAAAAGTATAGAGGATTTAATACCTTACTATAGCAAGGACAAACACGCTCACTAGGTTCACAAAATATAAAGGGTTTTTGAGACAATTGTCTTAAAAACCCTTTCCTCACAAGCAATAAAACTACTTCTATTTTAATTACGACTAGGACATACAAATCTCTTGCACAATCTCACATTTGCAAAACCCATTGTAAAAGTCTAGATTATTCAGAGGATTCAATGGCTACAATTGGCTATACTATTGTTATGGCAAAGAAAAAAAAGAAACACCTTATAAAACTAAACAATAAAATACGTAACTACTTTAATGGACAACCTTTTGATGAAGGTATAAATAGAGTGAGTGATGACAAGCTTATAGAACTGGTAATGCTTCTTGAACTAAAAATCTCCTCATATGAACACGATGACATGGTACGTGCCTTACGGCGTGCGTGGTCAGAAGAAGGGGCAAGTACACGTGAAATGATAGTCTCCTACCTTGTCTCATCACACACATCTATACATCATTCCCAAAAAGAGAAACACCCTTTAGACAAAGTAGAAAAAATACTTATGCTTTTAGATGGCATAGAGCATAGCAAACAAGAAGAAAGTCTTATACTTGATGCCTTTATAGATGTCAAAAATGCCAAAATAACCAAAGAAAAAATACGCTCTAAACTTGGATACTTACGCATAAAATCCAGGTTTCATACTTTAGAAAAAATCTTAGATGTTCAGTTTAGTTCCGAAAATAAAATGGGCTTTTATCACAGCTTTTCATTTGCTACAAAAAAGTATGATTTCAATAAGCTGCTTTTTTG
>JALWME010000009.1 GCA_027083995.1 Sulfurovum sp. | reverse complement strand
CAAGTGTGTAATGGCAGTACCGTCTTGCCAGCTTGGAGCCATGGCTTTATCTATGCCAGAGATAGTATACGCAACTCCCACTATAATCCATGCACCCCAAAACAATACTGCAGGCATTGCCCACTCTTTATCCTCTTTGCCTACACCCCATCCTTCACCGTTAGGGATAAGTGCAAGGGCTAACAACAACCAACCTACCATAGGCAGTCCAGGGTTCAAAATAAGATTATTTTGATGAAACAAACAAGCCCATCCATACCAAAGCAATAGACTTGCAACTCGTCGATTAAATCCTATCATCACAAAAAAAGAGAGTACTGCCATACATACCACAAACAGTGTCACAGCCAAAGGGGTATTCCACACATAGAGTACATTTGGGAAAAATCCATAACTAGGATTTAACGCTACATCAGATAAAAACCCTGCACTAGACCAAAGTGCTTCTGCCACAGGTATCAAATACAAAAAATGTACCAACAAGTAAAGTCCAAAAATCATACGAAACATTGCAAATTGATAGGCAGGGTACTTTATAGTCATTATCTCTCTCCTATAGGCAAGCTATATGTTTTATTTACATTTTTACTCTTTGCCTTGAGTTTAATGTATGCATTTTTCATCTCACCTATACCAAAAGCTTTGCTTACTGCTGCAGGTTCTAAAAAAGCGTACCCTAAGACAGATTGTACAAGTGCCTCTGGTAAAACAGGACCATAGGATATGGCTGCTCCCAATACATTTCTATAGTTGTAGGGTTTATCTAGCTTGGCATACAGTGCTGGTGTGATTTGAATACTTTTTTCTACACCTTTCTCTTTATATACTAAAGTAAAATCCAAAGCAAAAGTCTCTAAAAATCCTTTTTGCTGTGTAAAGACTATAGGAAGAGGAGAGGCTACAGTAAGCAGCCCTAAGTGTTTGATGGTTTTATTCCCCGTCATATACCCTATTGACTGCATCAATCCCAGTAATACCAGTAGTACAGAAAGTATCTTGCGTTTCATTTGTTGCTCTTTTTATAGGCATTATTGACATTTT
Source organism: Sulfurovum sp. (assembly GCA_027083995.1). The sequence continues at coordinate 708 of JALWME010000009.1, read as the reverse complement.
TAAATGTTAAAATCTTCAAAAATGCTTCTTCTCTTTGCTCACGAAAGCCACAATCTTCCCTTTTTTCCACCTTAGGGTTCTCATACGTGCCAAAGAGCATATCCCAGACAGGCAGGTCAGAAAAGTTATTGTAATGCACCCCTTGTTGATGATGTATCTTATGCATTTCAGGACGCTGAAAAAAGTAACCCATCCAGTGTGGGGTTTTGATATTCATATGGTAGATGTACTCTCCTATGGAGCTATAAAAAACAGTCCACGCTACAGCCTCCATATTTAAGCCAAGCAAGAGATATGAGATGCTCCCCATCAAAAGGGAATTGACTACTATCTCAAGAGGGTGCTTGTAAAAAGAGGTTATTGTCTCCAGTCTACTTGCACTGTGATGTAACTGATGAAAAAGTAACCATAAGAAATTTGAGTCATGTCGTACTCTGTGCCACCAGTAAAAGACAAAGGTAATAACCAGATAACCCAAAAACCCCAGTATAAAGTCAGGTAGCCTTTCAAGCACATACCATTGATGAGACCTAAACCAAACATCCCAGGTAACCATCCCCAGTACCACTATACCAAACTGTATGATATTTATCGTAACAACCCGTGTCCACCACCCTTTGACAACGGGTAACACTCTATCTGGGTAGATGCGTTCCAAGGTGATAAGTATCAATCCTGTGACAACAATAAAACTAAGCATGTGCATCA
>JALWME010000008.1 GCA_027083995.1 Sulfurovum sp. | reverse complement strand
ATAGACCCTCCTATCACCGAAGTGGCATTAAAAGATACAGATATCTTTGGACCATGGGTATCAAAAAAAGAGCTTTATAACTCTTTTTTCTTTGGGCTTTTTGTACGCAATGCGGGCTCTATACTTTTAGATAGAGAAAAAAGTCAAATGTCTGGTTTTTTTGCAGATACCAAAGAAGCGGTAGCAAAAGGAGAATCTATTTTTATCTTTCCAGAAGGCACACGCAATAAAACAGATGAGTCTTTAACAGCATTTAAAGAGGGTGCACGTATTATAGCATTGAAAAACAGATTACCTATCTTACCACTTTATATTAAAACTGATGCGGGAAAAGCTTTGAAAAATGCCTTAGATGACAGTAGTTTGTCACAAGTGGTAACTATCGTAGTAGGGGATACTATAGAGTATAAAGACAAAACAAGTTTAGAGCAAAATTACAAAAAAAGATTTGGACTTTAGCTGATTTTTTAGTATTGCATAAAAGAGTGTTCTTTTTCTTTGAGTAAAGCAATTATCTTTCGTATATTGTCTTTGTTTACTGTGCTAGAGATTAAAACTTGAGCAGTATGCTTGGTAAGGGATGAGATTTTAATGTGTATCTCTTCTTCTTCTGTGCGTAGACGAATGGTTTTTTCTTTATCATTTTTTGTTAAAACATCTGCAATACTGTTGTCTTGTATGACATTCAAAGAAACTTCATAGGCAAGCTCTCTATCCATTAAAAGCATAAAAGTTTCAATCACGGAAGCAGTATTTGGAGATTGAGCAGGGGGTTTGGTGGCAGGATTAATTTTTGCTGATTGACTCTTTTTTTCATAGAGAGTCGGGTCTTGCTTTATAGGACTCTCCATTTTTTGGTATCTTTCGGTTTTTATATGTTTTGTAAATCTATATCGACGAATAATTCGTGCAATAAGTATGATAAATGCCATAATAAAGGAAAAAGCAATACTGGAGAGTACTCCAGCCAAAACCCCAAGTCTTATGGCTTTTGAAAAGTCAAAACTCATAGAGAAATATACAATGGCAATGGCTGCAAAAACAATACTTAGTGGCATCACCAAGGTTAAAAATATGTTAATATATGCCCTCACGCTTTCATGCTCCCTATATAAAAATCTCGTCTAATATGGTGTTGATATACTCATTGGCTTTAAATGTTATCAGGTCCCCAGGCTGTTCCCCCGTCCCAATATAAAAAATAGGCATTTGAAGTTCATCTGCTATACTAAGAACAGACCCACCTTTGGCAGTGCCGTCAAGTTTTGTAATAATTATACCATCAATTCCTATCATTTCATTAAAGGCTTTAGCTTGATTGATAGAAGAGCTTCCTTGCGTACCGTCTAGTATAAGTATTTTGCGATGTGGGGCTCCACTTAAAGCTTTGTCGGCAACACGTAGCATTTTTTTGAGCTCTTCACTGAGGTTTGTTTGGGTATGTAGTCTACCTGCTGTGTCTATAATAACATTGTCATACCCTTTGGCTTTTGCAGACTCTATGGTGTCATAGACTACAGCTGAGGGGTCGTGTCCTTGTCCAGTTGCCACGATAGGTATATCAAGTTTTTTTGCCCACCTGCTTAGTTGCTCTATGGCGGCAGCACGAAATGTATCTCCTGCACCTAAGATTACTTTTTTATTTTCCTGAGTGTAGTAGTGGTAGGCCAATTTGGAAATTGTAGTTGTTTTACCTGCACCATTCACACCGATAATCATCTCTACAAAAGGTTTACTTTTGGGTTCTTCCCAGTTTATATCGTATTGAAATACAGAAATAAGAGAGTTAAATACTTGAATCCTAGAGATTTTTTCAGGCAGAGAGTCTAAAAGTTTTTCTATTAATGTATAATTAACATCTGCTTCGAGCAGTATCTCTTCAAGTTCATCTTTTGTCACTTTTGATTTTTTAACAGGAGAGATTTCTTTGATTGCATCATTGGTTTTACCCAATACTTTTTTAAATAAATTGAACATTCTTTTTTTGACCTTTATTTTTGTATGGCTTGCTGTATGTTATGATATAGCATTTCAATAGGTGCTGGCCCTTCAAAATGGCTATAGTATTTCCCTTTTTTATAAATGACATTTAATGGCAACTTTGTATGTTGATCTATTTGAAGTGAAGCAAATAGTGTAGATATAAAGTTATCATTGTCTGTACTGTTTGTATCATGGGAAATAAAATAGTTTGCTTTTTTGTATTGTTGATAAGTATTTATGTCACTTTTTTTTGTATATTTATCCCATACAGAGACAATAAAAAGATGTTTTTTATACTTTTTTTGTAATTGTGAGAGCGATGAAATCTGTGTGATACAGGCAGAAGATGTCTTAGAACATATATTGAGTAGAACCAGAGGAACATCTTTCGAGTCGATAGAGAGAGCTTTTTTAGAGAGCATGAGTTTAAGTGAGATATTTTGTGTACTGTTTAGCGTAAATGTACCAGTTGATTGACTTTGTATGGTAGTGTTTTGAACACTCTGTTTCTGCTTGTCTTTTTGTGTAAATACTTCAGTTGTATTTTCTACAGGTACGGTGTTGTTGTTTGATGCTTTCTCTTCACAGGCTGTTAACCATAGTAAAAGTACGAATAAAAGCATCGTATATGGAATTTTCACGGTCTTCCTTCATAACTTACGATATAATGGCTAGATTATACCAAAAGAGCACTAAATGGAAGTTATATTAAAGAGCGACAGTAAAAACAAGAACAGTAAAAAAGTTTTTCGCAATGCGTGTTTAAAGCGTTTGAAAAAAGTAAGTATACTTGGTAGTTACAAAAAAGACAAGATAGTTTTGGAACGTTTGTATCAATTTATACAAGAGAGTGATTCTAGGGTTATACTACTCTATTTACCACTTAAAATGGAAGTTAATCTCTACCCGCTTATCTTGCAACTAAGAAAAGAAAAGAAGTATCTCTATGTGCCATTTATGGAAGGTAAAAGTTTTAGATTGGTAAAATATAGATTACCTCTGTATCAAAAACAGTTTGGTATTAAAGAACCAAAAGATTCAAAGCAATATAGAATAAAAAATATAGATTTGGCTATTGTACCTATCGTAGGGACAGATGCTACGCGAAGACGCGTAGGGTTTGGCAAGGGGATGTACGATAGATTTTTTGAAAAGAACCAGAACAATATAAATAAAGTCGTTTTTGTAGCACGTGAGTTGTGTTATAGCAAAAAGATAGTGACAGATTATCATGATATTAAGGCAGATTTACTTATTACTGCATAATCTTGTCACAGTATGAACGGCATAAAAGGAGAAAGTATGTTGAGTACCATACTGGCAGGCATGGCAGGTGTTGTGACTGGTGCTGGTATGGCTTACCTGTGGACAAAGAGTGCAGCCAAAAACAGTTTTGCACATATTGAACTGGAGGTTAAAGCCAAAGCCAAAGCCATAGAACATGAAGCAGAACTTTTACTTAAAGAAGCACATGTCAAGATAAAAGAAAATGAAATAGCCCAAGAACAAGCGTTTCAAAATCGTGTAGCAAAGGTAGATGAACGTAATCGTGACCTTATTATACAGTCAAAAGCATTGACGCAAAGAGAAGAAGATTTGGCACGATTAGAAGAAAATCTTCGTCAAAAAGAGTCTCGCTTAGAGAGCCTTGAATCCAAAAAGCAAGAAGAGATTAACCGTACGATACAGAAGATGCAAAATGTGGCTTCCCTGACAAAGGATGAGGCCAAAACGTATATTTTGAAAAGAGTAGAAGAGCAAAGCCGTGCAGAAGTAGCAAGTATCGTACGAAAATATGAACAAGAGGCTAAAAATGAAGGTGAAAAAAAGGCAAACTATATTTTATCTCAGGCGGTTACACGTTATGCAGGTGATTTTGCAGGTGAGAGGCTGATTAACCTTGTAAATCTTCCTAGCGATGAACATAAGGGGCGTATTATAGGTAAAGAGGGACGAAATATTAAAACTCTGGAGATGCTTTTGGGGGTAGATATTGTGGTAGATGAAACACCAGGAGTTATACTGATAAGTTCGTTTAATCTTTATAGAAGAGCCATCGCTACACGTGTCATAGAAATTCTTGTAGAAGATGGACGTATACATCCTGGACGTATAGAAGAGGTACATGAAAAAGTACAGGCTGAGTTTGAACAAAAAACCTATGAAGAGGGAGAAAATATTCTTATAGATTTAGGACTTTTTCCTATGCATGAAGAGTTAGTGACCCTGCTTGGGCGTATGAAGTATAGAGCATCGTATGGTCAAAATGCTTTAGCACATACCCTAGAAGTAGCCAAACTTGCACGTGTGATGGCAGCAGAGATGGGTGGAGATGAAAAACTGGCTTTACGTGCTGGACTACTCCATGATATAGGCAAAGCACTGACACAAGATATGGGAGGATCGCATGTAGATATAGGGGTGGATTTGTGTAGAAAACATGGAGAACATCCTTCTGTAATCAACGCGATACTTGCACACCATGGACATGAAGAGCCAGACTCTGTCGAAAGTGCCGCTGTATGTGCAGCAGATAAGCTCTCAGCTGCCAGACCAGGTGCGAGACGTGAAGTTTTGGAGAGTTTTACAAAGCGTGTCAAAGAAGTAGAAGAGATAGCCACTTCAAAAGAGTACGTTACAAAGGCATATGCCATCAATGCGGGACGTGAGATACGCGTTATGGTAAATGCCAAAAAGATGTCAGACAATGAGGCAGTACTCTTAAGTAAAGAGATAGCCAATGAGATTCAGGAAAAAGTGCAGTACCCAGGGGCAATAAAAGTCAATGTTATACGAGAAGTAAGAGCTACGAGTTATGCTAAGTAAATGAAAAGCTAGTTATACTTACAGATGAATAAAATTAATGACATTATAAGGATAGAAAAATGAATAAGATATTGATAGGATTGCTTGTATTAGGGTTGAACTTTGGAGCAAATGCAGAGGCAATTAAAAAAGAAGCAACACAAGTGACAAAAGAGAAAGCACCTATTGTGGTGATAGAGACCAATGTAGGCAAGATAGAAGTAAAACTCTATCCAAACGTGGCACCTAAAGCGGTAGAAAACTTTATGACACATGCCAAAAATGGTTATTATGATGGCATCATTTTTCATAGAGTCATCAAAGGATTTATGATTCAAGGTGGTGACCCTACAGGTACAGGTAGAGCAGGTGAGTCTATCTGGAAGAAGAATTTTGAAGATGAGTTTGCAAAGGGAGTGGTATTTGATAGACCAATGTTACTAGCTATGGCAAACCGTGGTCCCAAAACAAATGGCAGTCAGTTTTTTATCACACTAGCACCTACAGAATGGCTTAATGGTAAACATACTATCTTTGGAGAAGTTATCAGAGGACAAGATGTAGTAAGGAAGATAGAAAATGTATCGGTAGCACATGGCTCAAATAAACCACTCTTCCCTCAAACTATGAAGAAAGTTTACATCAAAAAATAGATGGATTTGAATCTCCTTCGTGAAGAGCGAAAAAAATGGTTAACGTGGAAGAATATTGTACCCTATCAAGAGGCGATTAAAGCACTGCCTCTTTATGATAATGTGCAAATTAAGTTAGGAGACAGGGTAGAAATAGATATTCCCAACTTGTCTGCTGAAGATGCTCTTCAGATAAAAGAGACAGCATTACTGATGAAACCATGGCGTAAAGGTCCATTTGGGATGAATGATCTTTTTATTGATTCTGAGTGGCAAAGCCAAATCAAATACAATTTATTAGAACCTCATTTTGATTTGAAAGATAAAATAGTAGGCGATATTGGATGTAACAATGGGTACTATCTTTTTAGAATGCTTTCGCATCAGCCAAAGAAACTCATAGGCTTTGACCCCTCGGCTATTTACTATTCGCAGTTTCAGTTTCTCAATCATTTTATACAATCAGATATTGTCTATGAGCTACTTGGTGTCGAGCATGTAGCGTTTTATGAACATAAGTTCGATACACTTTTTTGTTTGGGGGTTCTCTACCACAGGTCAGACCCTGTGGCTATGCTCAAGTCTCTTTTTAAAGGACTAAATAAAGGCGGAGAACTCATTTTGGATACCTTTATGATAGATGGTGAGGGTGAAATGTGTTTGACCCCTAAAGACCGTTACTCTAAAATACCCAATATCTATTTTATCCCTACTGTTCCTGCACTTATTAACTGGTGTACTAGAGCAGGGTTTGAGAGTGTGGAAGTTTTGGAGACCATGGTTACTGAAGCCAAAGAGCAGAGAAAGACAGAGTGGATAGACACACAAAGCCTAGAAGACTATCTTGATCCAAGTGACAAAACCAAAACAGTCGAGGGGTATCCTGCACCTAAAAGGGTCTATATTAAAGCGATAAAGTAATTGTGCTATAATATTTTAACTAATGTTATTGTTATTACAGCGTACAAGCCAAGCTTAACTAAATGGCAAAAAGATTTAAAAACAAGAAAGGTCTAAAATGAAATGTACAATTTGTAAACATGGTGAAACTATTGATGGTTTTACAACTATTACATTAGAGAAAAATGGAGCAACTATTGTTTTTCAACATGTTCCTGCAAGGGTTTGTGATAATTGTGGTGAAAAGTATGTTAAAGGGGAAGTTACTTCTGCAATTTTACAAAAAAGTAGAGAGATTGTAGAGAGTGGAGTTAAGGTAGATATTCGTGATTATCAGTTGAGTGTTGCTTAGTTAGATAAAATAAGAAAAGATTGGTCTTTTTGGCTCTTATGCCAAAGGTACATGGACACAGAAGAGTGATATTGACTTTTATGTGGTTATCTGCCTTAATGGTTAAATTAGAAAGTTAAGCTTAAATGAAAAGCAACCTAACCACCATACAAAAAATAGAAGTAGTTTTAGTCAAAGGTATGGGCTCAGTAAGGCTATCTTGTTTATAAAAGATGTTTTTTGACAATTATGTGACAATTTTTCACTATACTCTACGTTTGAAAAATAGCATATTTATTAAGAAAAGTAAAATCTACTTTTATTTTTAAATAAGGTACTTTTCGGTATAAATACGCTAATAAATACAAAAAGCCGAAAAACTTTAAGTTTTGTGTTTTTTGGAAATGGAATCAAATGAGAATATTAACAGTAGGATTCAGTGACGAGTATGTCAAAGAATTAGAAAAAGAATTAGATGAGTATTTTATTTGTATAGTAGACAATGCAAAAGATTTATACGATGCAACAAACTTTACTGACTTTAGACATTATGAGCTAGTGATTATTGTGGATGAAGGGATTAAGTTTTCTTTAGAACGTTATGTCAATGAAGTAAAGAAGAAAAAGAGTGAAACAAAGATTATCATGTTGACTTCTAATGTCAAAGAGCAAACTTCTTTCTTTGCTTTGGGTGTAGATGATGTCATCTATGACCACTGTGAACATCCAGATCTCATAGCAGTACGTGTGTTGGCAAATATGAGACATCTTTTTGGGACACAGGTAAACATCGATAAACTTGTCATTGATATAGCCAATAAAAAGATAGAATATGATGAAAAAATAGTCTCTCTTAATGGTAAAACATTTGATATTTTAGCATATTTGGCATTACGTAAACAGCGTGTCTTTTCCAAAGATGAGATTATTAATGCTCTTTGGGAAGAGCCTGAGTATGTAAGTGATAATACTGTTGAAGTTGCCATTAACCAAATACGTAAACGTTTAAAAAGTATACTCGGTTTTCAAGTGATACATACTGTACGTCGTCGTGGCTATAAGTTTTCATATTAAGGAAGGGATATGAAAAAATTCTTTCTTTATACTTTTTTAGTAGTGGCTATACTTGCAGTAATCTTTACATATATACTCTATACAGAAGGTGTTTTTGAGAAACAACCAGAGCCATCAGAACTTAAACCTTTTGAGATGAAGTGTGAAGCAGGTAAATGTGCTGCTGGCAAGTGTGCTGCTGGCAAATAAATGCAAATCAATACGCATCTATCCATAGATAATTCTCTTTGTGGTAAAGTAACAATCCTGCATCAAAACTATGCAGAAGTATTACTTCATACGACACAACAAATGATGGTAGATACACATG
>JALWME010000007.1 GCA_027083995.1 Sulfurovum sp. | reverse complement strand
AATCCAATATTGATACAAAACAGACTCAACTGCCTAGAATCTGATGATAAATTTGTTGAAGGTGTGATGAAGGCAAGGTCAGACTACTCAGAAGTAGTACAAAATGAAGCATTAGAGATTTTTGCACGTAAGACAAATTTTGAAGTGGCTCGTAAGTATGTGCAGGCTTTTGATGTCAAAAACTTTTTAGTGTTACTAAAGAGAGTAAACCAAGAAGATGATATGGGCTTAAACAAGGATATACTTACTGATTTTGTAGATGGACTTAAACTTTCATGTTCAGACTTTATTTCTATTGCCGAAGTGACTAAAAAATACTTTAAGCCAGATGAAAACCTAGCACTGTTTCATGGTTATCAAAAAGAGAACCCCAAAGCACAGAATGCATACCTGTATTTACTTTTTGAATACGAGCTAACAGAGCAAGTAGGAGCTTATTTGGATGAGCAAGAAGAAGATGAATTTTTAAAATTTAGAGCCTTATATCAACTTAAAAATGAAAATTCCAAGTATAAACTTGAAGATATTATAGACTTACATAGTGTTTGTAATGAGTCACGATTCCTGTAACGCTGATACTTTGTTTAAATCAATAAGAGTAGGCGTATTTAGTAGAAGATAAGGTCATTTTTTGCCAACACTTAACTTTTCACAACCTCTTTATGCTTTGGCACCACTTGCTGGCTTTACAGACCTCCCTTTTCGTTCAGTTGTAAAGAAGTTTGGGGTTGACCTGACTGTCTCGGAAATGATAAGTTCCAATGCATTGGTACACAACTCTAAAAAAACACACCGCATGTTAGAGCGTTCGCCTATAGAAGACCCCTATGCCATACAGATTGCTGGCTCTAACCTTGCAGTCATCAGACATGCAGTGGAAATCATCAATAAGAGAGATGATGTAAATATTATAGATTTAAATTGTGGTTGTCCCGCACCTAAAATAGTAAACAACCTTCAGGGTTCCTCTTTGCTTAGTGATTTACCTCAGATGGCAAAGGTACTTGAGACCATCAAAAAATATTCAAACAAAGAGTATACTTCTATGAAAATGCGTTTGGGATTTAACGAGAAAAACCATGTGGAGATTGCCAAAATTGCAGAGGCATCAGGAGTAGACTACATTGCTGTACATGGCAGAACAAGGGCAGGGCGTTATAAAGCAGCAGTAGATTATGATGCTATAAAAGAGATAAAACAAGCCGTAAACATCCCTGTACTTGCCAATGGTGACATAGACTCACCCAAAAAGGCAAAATGGGTATTGGAGCATACGGGGGCAGATGGCATTATGATTGGTCGTGCGGCTATAGGCAAACCATGGATATTTAGACAAATCAAAGAAGGTATGGATGAACCTACACCTGCACTTATCAAAGAAGTAGTCTTGGAGCATTTTGATCAAATGATAGCACATTACGATAAGTATGGAGCTATTGTTTTTAGAAAAAATCTACACTCTTATTCAAAGGCAGGATATCAAGGTGCTTCTATATTTAGAAATGAAGTCAACCGTATAGAAGACCCAAAAGAGATGAGAGAGATAATAGAAACATTTTTTTTACAAGATTTTATCGGTAATTAGTTTTTTTATGTTTGTTTTCTACTAAGATAGAGAGGACAAAACTGCTCACTACAAAGCCTAAAAAGAGAAAGAAACCTACTTCCAAATGTGTACCATTGGTTGTGATGATATTGATGGGTTGTGAGGCAGCCTCTAAACGTTTAAGTTCATTATCAACCACTCCGTCTAATCCTAGATATGCCATAAAGATAG
>JALWME010000006.1 GCA_027083995.1 Sulfurovum sp. | reverse complement strand
ATATATGACTAAAAAAAACATAGAGTACTTTGAAAGTTTTATGGATGAGTGTGATGCCATGCTCATCCCAGAGGCTACATGTTCAGCCATGGTAAAACATGACTGGCAAGTCTTTTTCAAAAACCATGATATGCCCCAGTGGGAAGCACGTGCCAAAAAAGTGGCCCAAAAAATCCATATGGCTACTGCTTGGCTGGATGAAAACACAGAGTTACAACAAATCCTTAAAGATAAAGGAAAAAAGTTTGATGAAGCAGTCACCTACCATGACCCATGTCATGCCAGAAAGGTACAAGGTATCTATGAGCAGCCTCGTAATTTACTTGCACCAAACTACCCTATGGTAGAAATGTCTGAGCCTAACAGATGTTGTGGATTTGGTGGTGTGACGATGCAAACAGAGAAGTTCCATTTTGCCAAGCTAGCAGGCAAACCAAAAGCAGCGATGATTAAAGAGACCAAAGCACACTATGTAAGTGCTGAGTGTTCTGCTTGTCGTATGCAACTAAGTGAAGCGATGAATGATGCAGAGGTAGAGACTATCTTTAAAAACCCACTGGAACTCATTGCAGATTCGCTTAAAAGAAGCTCTAAAGATTAATACTTTTTGTCTGGTACAAGCATAAAGATATTTTTACCTTCTTGATGTTTGTATCCTAATCTATATCCTAACTTCTCCAAAATACTATAGACAATATAAAGTCCCAAACCAAATCCTGTGCTTCTTTTTTCTGCCTGAGAAAAAGGTTCAGTATAGTATGAAAGTGCATGTTTAAGAGGCTCTCCTTTGGATAAAACTTCAACAACACCTCTATTTGTTCGTACCGACACACACTTATCGCTACCATACTTTAGACCATTGTCTATCAGGTTTTTGATTACCAAAGCCATCAATTTTTTATCAGTAGTAAGTGCAATATCTTTTATCTCTATATCCACACATGCACTTTGTGTCATCAATAGCTCTTTACTCTGCTCAATAATCTCAGAGAGCATAATATACTCAAAGTTAGGCTCAAAACTATGGGTTGTTACACGTTCAAGCTCTGCAAGTTCAGAGATAAGTTCATTCATCCTTTCAAATGCACGAATAAGCACTTTTTTATTGCCTTCATCTTCAATCATCTCTACAACAATACGCCCTTTGGTTATGGGAGTTTTAAGTTCATGCATCAAATTACGCATAAAAAGATTTTTAGAGCGTGATAGCTTATTGATATGTATGATTGCATCATCAAAACTCTTGGCAATTTTTCCTATCTCATCATCGTAAATATAGGTGATACGTGTATCCATATCTCCTTTAGCAAACTTTTGAATCTGCTTATGCAACTTTTTAAGTGGTGAGAGTTTTTTAAGTACGGCAAGATAAAGCAAAAGTAAAAGAGAAATCAAAAAGACCCCTATAGCAATAGCATATTCAAAATAATAGTTCTCCTCTTTGTTATCTACGAGCATTAAGTTATACCCCATACGCTGCACATAGATATAGCGCCCCTCTTCTATGGCAAACACACGCACCTGTCCCACAGAAGAACCACCAGAAAAAAGTGTTTTACCTTTATTTTTTATTTTTTCTTTGAGTATCTCTCTTTGACCTAGAGATATAGGTTTGACCTGTAGGTCTTTATAAAGCTCCTCTAATACTTCTTTTTTAGGACCTTGTTGTAACTTAGAAAGAAAAGTGATAGAGATGAGCTGATAACGCTTAAACTCTTCTATCTTCTGTCTATCCCTATCCCAAGAAAGAAAAAGCAAAAATGTAGCGATAAGAATAATAATCGCCAAAGAAAAAAGTGTATGAATGAAAGTGGTTACAGATAAATTTTTCATACTCTATCTGTCAAAAGGTATCCTACTCCACGAATAGGTTTTATATAAATATTGTCTGGATCTACTTTGGCAATCTTTTGCCTGATACGTGAAATAATGACATCAATGTTTTTAATAGAAGAGTCATCATCTATATGTTCACTTTCATAAAGAAGCTGTTCACGTGAGACAGAACCATTTTTATGCTGTATGAGCATCAATAACACATCATACTCAGCAGCTGTAAGTTCCAGTGATGCACCTTTAAATTGAATCTCTCTTGCTTTGGCATTTGCTACAAAAAGTTCTTCTTTTTTTGTAACCTTTTCTTCCATAGAGTGTGTACGTCTCAATATCGTTTTTATACGCGTAACCAGCTCTCTTGGGTCATATGGTTTAGGCATGTAGTCATCTGCTCCACGCTCCATACCTATGACTTTATCTGTGATATCATCACGTGCTGAAGAGATGATAATAGGGATATTGCTTACTTCTCGTATCTTAGGGATAACTTCTAGTCCATCCATACCTGGTAAAGTCAAATCCAATATAATCAAATCAAACTTATGTTGCGTCAACAATGAAAGTCCGATATAGGGGTCTTCTGCACCTATGACTTCCATGTCGTACTTCGTAAGATAGTTGGTTAAGATGAGTGCCAATTCTGGATCATCTTCTATAATAAGTATTTTAATTATCTTGTATCCTTTGTTTCTATTTTTCACTATAGTCTAAATATAACTTAGTAATGGCTATCAAAAATGAGGTAATGGCAGGGCCTAAAATCATCCCCCAGAATCCATGTGTACTCATACCTGCCAAGATGGAAAAGAATATCACAATAGAGTTAATCTGTATAGTACTTTTAAGTAAATCTTCTTTAATCACCTTAATAATCATTGGCTTGATGAAAGTATCTGCAATAATAGATATCACAATCACCGAATAACCCACGATGATAATAGCTGTTTGTGTGTCCATCTTTGTCCATACATACAACGATACTGGAGCCCAAACAGCAATGCCTCCAACGATAGGTATCAGTGAAGCAAAACCATAGATAACCCCAAACAACAAACCATTGAAACCAAAATAACTCATGATAATACCAAATAAAAAACCTTCAAAAATTGCTGTTACAATAATAGAATAAAAAACCACTTCCATGGTAGATGAAACCTCTTGCATCATCTTGCTACCCTTAGAAGGAGAGACGGGAAGTAGTTTTAAAACCATATCAAAAAAGTGATTTCCGTAAAAGTTAATGAAAAAATAAAACACCACCACAAAAAACATGTTTTTCATAAACCCCAATCCTGCTCCTCCTGCAACAGTGATATAACTGGTTGATTCTTTGATGTAGCCAGTAATTTTCTCTTCGCTTAAGTACTCCAAACTAAGATTATGCAAAAAAGGAATCTCTTGTACATATATCCTGACTGCATCTACAGTATCTTTTATACCTGCACTGTCAATTTGTGAAGCATAGCTCACACCTATTGTAGCCAAATAAACAATAGGTGCAAATAAAAGTAAAGTCAAAAGAAGTGTAGAAATACCCGCTGAAACTTTTGCAGAATCTGTAAAGCCTGCCAGTTTTTTAGTAAGGTTAAATGTTGCCATAGTCAATAAAATAGCCACCGTCAAAGAGAGCATAAAAGGCTGATAGACAGAATATGCCCCAACAATTGCCAAGACAAAAAGTACAGTAATCATCAAATTGGATTTAGTCATCAAATAGGCCCTCCTTTCCACCCAGCTTAAAATGCTCATAACTTTTTTGTGTAGCTATACGACCACGAGCCGTCCGTTCTATGTAGCCATTGGCTATCAAATAAGGTTCCAACACATCTTCTATTGTCCCCTCATCTTCACTTAATGCTGCTCCTATGGTACTTAGACCCATGGGTTTGTTTTTGGCAGACACCAACAGTTCCAAGAGCTGAATATCTTGTTCATCAAAACCAAGGTTATTTACACCCAACTGGTCAAGTGCATACTTCGCACGCTCCAGACTTATCTCTTTTTCATCCAAAACTTCGGCAAAATCACGTACACGCTTAAGTAGCCGTAACGCAATACGTGGAGTACCACGGCTACGTTTTGCCATCTCAAGTGCGGCTTCTTTTTGTGCGATTTTATCTAATTTATGTGAAGCCTGTGTCACAATTTTTGCTAACTCCTTAGGGGTATAAAACTGCATCCTAAAGTGCATACCAAAACGCTCACGCAAAGGATTGGAGAGCATACCTGCTCTGGTTGTAGCTCCTATAAGTGTAAAGCGTGGCAAGTCTATTTTGACTGTTTGTGCAGCAGGACCTGAGCCTATAATGATGTCCAGTCTGAAGTCTTCCATCGCAGGGTAAAGTATCTCTTCAATGGCTGGAGACATACGGTGTATCTCGTCTATAAAAAGAATATCACCCTCTTCTATGTTGGTAAGCAGTGCTGCCAAATCTCCTGCTTTTTCTATCATAGGAGCTGCAGTGGTTTTGATGTTTGCAGACATTTCTGTGGCAATGATATTTGCTATAGTAGTCTTGCCTAGTCCGGGAGGACCAAAAAACAAAATATGATCGAGTGCCTCATCTCTTTTTTTACTCGCTTCTATAAAGACTTTGAGGTTCTTTTTTATCTTCTCTTGCCCAATGTACTCATCCCATCCACCAGGACGCAAAGAGACCTCATAAGATCCCTCATCATCAAAACGCTCTATCTCAACCATTCTCTCCATTAGTACGTATAGTCCTTACTGGGAAATGCTCTTGCTTTGACCTCACCTCTATACTGTGCCAAGCCTTCTCTTATCATCTTTGCTCCAGAGCCATACTTCTTTACAAACTTTGGTGTAAAAGCTTCAAAAAAGTCAAACATATCTGACCATACCAGGACTTGTCCGTCTGTCACGTTCCCCGCACCTATACCAATGGTAGGGATATTTACTGCTTCTGTGACAGCTTTTGCTGCCTCAACCTTGACACCTTCTACTACAATAGCAAATGCACCTGCTTTTTCTAACGCTTTTGCATCTTCTACAAGATTTTTGATATCTGTTTTGTCTTTGCCTCGTATCTTGTATCCACCATCACTTCTTAAAAATTGAGGCATGAGTCCTATATGACCAAGTACAGCTATAGAATTTTGCGTTAAAGCTTTCACAATGTGTGCACGCTCTTTGCCACCTTCTATTTTAATGGCTTGTGCATTTGTCTCACGGTAAGCTCTTGTGGCATTATGTATGGCATCATCTACTGTAGAGTACGACCCAAAAGGCATGTCTAGTACAATGAGCGGAAGCTTTGCACCATTACAGACAGCCTGTGTATGATAAATCATCTGATCCATTGTCGCACTCAATGTATCCTCTTTACCTAAAAAACTCATATTAAGACTGTCACCTACAAGTATCATCTCTACTTCACCATCAAAGAGCTGTGCAAAGAGTGCATCATAGGCTGTGACCATAGTTATAGGCTCAATGCCCTTCATCTTCGCAATCGTTGTTAGTGTTACTTTTTTTTCTATTTTGGGGGTATGAATACTCATCTTGTCCTACTAAACTAACCCGAAACTGATGGGTCAAAATTATATTTTTACTCATTTTATCATATAATGTTAAAAATACATTATATAAGAAGAAATATTGAAAAAATTAGTCGCTTACATTACCACTGGTTTCCCCTCGTTGGCTTTTACGGTAGATGCTGCTCTAGCGCTTAAAGAAGCTGGTGTTGATACTTTGGAACTTGGTATGCCCTTTTCTGATCCTGTTGCAGATGGTCCTGTGATAGAAGCAGCAAACCTTAAAGCCCTGCAAAACGGTTTTAAACTAGAACACCTCTTTGAAGTCTCAGCGAAAATAGCCCCACACATAGACACTTTATGGATGGGATACTTCAACCCTTTCTATCACAAAGGCTTGGAGCATTTTATAGCCAAAGCCAAAGAGACAGGCGTACATGGCTTTATCATCCCTGACTTGCCTCTAGAAGAAGCTGTACCCTATAAACCAGCTATAGAAGCTGCAGGACTAAGCCTCATAGACTTCATCGCTCCCACAGACTCCCCGGCGCGTATCAAACAAATCGTTACAGATGCCAAAAAATTTATCTATCTGGTAGCCTACGCAGGTATCACAGGTGCAGGAAAAAGTGAAAATCTGCAACCCCTCATCACACACATTAAAAAATACTCTGATACACCTGTATATGTAGGTTTTGGGGTAGACCAACATACAGCCAAAGAGAAAGCCAAAGGTGTCGATGGTGTCATCGTAGGATCTGCTTTTGTAAAAATACTACTTGATGATACACTTAATAGCACTCAAAAAATCACCAAGATTTCTGCCATTGCCAAAGAGATAAAAGAGAAGATAAACTAACCCACTACTACACAGTTTTTGCCTTTATCTTTTGCAATTTCCAGTCCTATCTTTGCTTGGTCATATAATACCTCAATAGATCTCGCACTCCTTAAGTGATGCATTACTGATGCACCGATACTGACGGTAACATCGATTTTTTTTTCATTTAAGATATATTCACTCTCTTCTACTCTTTTACGTAATGCCTCTAGTGCAATTTTTACATTTTGACTGCTTGTATTGTAAAAAATAATACCAATTTGTCCATCTTCCATATCTGCTACTAAGTCACTTGTACGAAATCTATCTTCTATGATATTTGCAGTTAGATTCAAAATTTTGTACGCAACTTTACTACCATAATTTTCTTTTAATGTATCAAAATTATCCACCTCAACTACTGCTAGCATAAAAGCAGTTTGATGACGTTTTGCCAATTGTAATAAAATTTTACCTGCTTCAAAAAAGAAATCTTTCGTATAAAGATTTGTTGCTTCATTCTGAAACTTTTTGTCCCACTTTTGTACACCCAGTGCTATATGTTCCATCGTTTATATTCCCTAAAATTACATTTCTTTGCACAAGTATAACCTAATTATAATTAGATTCATTAATCAATTTTTAGTATAATCTTTCTTATGGAATTAACCTAGACATTCGCAATAGATGTTACATATGCAAGATTGTACAAAAGACTTTCAAATCCTAGCCTAGGCTAATGTTAGATAAAGAGAAGATAAATACATTCTACCTTTCATAAAGAGTATACATGACTTACGAACAAATCACACTGTTTTTATTGATGGGGGGCGTACTTGTACTGCTGGTTTGGGGAAGATGGAGATATGACCTTGTAGCCTTTGGTGCTTTATCGTTGGGACTTTTACTTAATGTTATTCCTAAAGAAGCTGCATTTTCAGGCTTTGGACATCCTGCGGTTATCATTATTGCTCTTGTACTCATCATCTCTAAAGCATTGTCTCAATCGGGTGCTATAGAGATGCTTTCAGAAAAGTTTATAGACTCTAGCAGATCACTGGGTAATCACATCGCTTCCATAGGTATACTTGGAGCCATTATGTCTGCTTTTATGAACAATGTCGCAACTTTAGCCTTGCTTATGCCTGTTGATATCCGAACTGCCAAAAGAGCTAAACGTTCTCCCTCTAAAACACTTATACCTCTTTCATTTGCGACTATCTTGGGAGGAATGGTCACACTGATCGGTACGCCTCCTAACATTGTCATCTCCCAGTTTCGGGAAACATCTCTTGGCAGCCCCTACTCTATGTTTGACTTTGCCTATGTTGGACTAGGTACTGCTATTGCAGGTATTGCTTTTGTCTCTCTTGTTGGGTGGCGTCTAGTCCCTGAATCTACACAGAAACAAAACACCTCTGATGACCTGCGTAATTTGGATGACTATACTATAGAGATTGGTTTTGACAGTAATTCTCCTGCGATTGGACAAAGCATCTCACAACTTACACAACTTGCAGAAGAGCATGATGCTATCATCATAGGTTTGATTAGAAGAGGAAAGCGACTACCAGGGGTTGCACAGGATGAAGAGATTAGAAAAAGTGATTTGCTTGTCATAGAAGCCAGTCCCAAGTCTCTTGAAAGTTTATCTGAAGAACTTAAGTTATCATACTCCAAATCATCCAAACACAAAGGTACACTGGCAGGAACACTTCACATGACAGAAGTAACCATCCCTTATGATGCACAGATAGTAGGACAGTCAGCCAATGATGTTCGTCTCCTAAGCAGACAAGGAATCATGCTCCTTGGAATTTCAAGACAAGGTAAGACACTTCGTAAAAGAGTAAGAAAATCTCTCATCCAAGCTGGAGATGTACTCTTGCTGATGGGAGAAGATGAACAGCTAAATAATGCCACCCAATGGCTAGGAGCTTTACCTCTAGAAAAAAGAGGACTGCAAGTCATTCAAAGAGATAAGGCTACTTTAACTATTTC
>JALWME010000005.1 GCA_027083995.1 Sulfurovum sp. | reverse complement strand
AATGTCCTGGACGCTTCTCTCCCTCTAGTACATACCCACGAACTGCTGGTGCACCGATGCAAAGTTCATCTTTTTCATACATGGCATCTACTGTTGGCATAAAGAGTATGTCTACACCTGCTAGTTCGCATATCTTTATATCGGCTTCATCTCTACGTGGGTAAGCATCTAGGTCTTCACCCTCTAAAAATTGTGTAGGGTTTACAAAAACTGAGACTATGAGATGCTCATTCTCTTTACGTGCCTGTTTGATGAGGGAGAGATGACCTTGATGCAAAGCCCCCATAGTAGGCACAAACCCTATACTCCCCTGTAAACCTTTTTTTGCCTTTTGAAGCTCACTTATGTTTTTGGCAACAATCATCACTAACCCTCTATTTTGTTATATTTTGATAAAATCATACCAAAATTTAATGAGGAATTAGGAATTAGTAGTTAGGAATGTACGTATGCAATGCTGTTGCATTGTTATATCAAAGAATTATATCGTAATTCATACAGACACTCTTCACTCCTCATTTCTAATTCCTAATTTGAAAAAGGAACTTTTTCACATGGATGCATACGAATACAGCGAACTTTTAAAATCTCTCTCTATCAAGATGGAAAACATTAGCAATATTGTAAAACCTGAACTTCTTCAAAATAGACTAGATGAGATAGAGAAAATGCAACAAGACCCTGACTTTTGGAATGATGCTGCAAATGCAGGGAAAATCTCTCAAGAAAAAACAAAAACAGAACGTATATTGGCTACATACAACAATGCTAACGATGCTGTCTTGGAAGCTGGTGAATACTTTGAACTTGCAAAAGCAGAAAATGATGAAGAGACACTAGAGATGCTATACGATGATGCAGATAGTCTCAAAGAGAGTACCCATACCCTAGAAGTCCAAATGATGCTCTCAGGAGAGCATGATACAAACAATGCCATCATTACCATACACCCTGGGGCTGGAGGTACAGAGAGTCAGGACTGGGCATCTATGCTTTATCGTATGTATTTGCGTTGGGCTGAACGCCATGACTTTAAAGTAGAAGTGCTTGACTACCAACCAGCAGAAGAAGCAGGTATCAAAGATGTAAGTTTTATCATCAAAGGTGAAAATGCCTATGGGTATCTCAAAGTAGAAAATGGCATACACAGGCTTGTGCGCATCTCACCCTTTGACTCCAATGCAAAACGTCACACCTCCTTTAGCTCCGTTATGGTCTCTCCAGAAGTTGATGATGACATAGACATCGTTATAGAAGACAAAGATATACGTATAGATACCTACCGTTCAAGTGGTGCAGGTGGACAACATGTCAATAAAACAGAGTCAGCCATACGTCTAACCCATATAGAGACAAATATTGTAGTACAGTGCCAAAACGATAGAAGCCAACACAAAAACAAAGCAGCCGCGATGAAGATGCTTAAATCACGTCTTTATGAATACGAAATGGCAAAAAAACAAGCAGCTCTTGATGGTGTGGAAAAATCAGATATCGGCTGGGGACACCAAATACGCTCCTATGTCATGCAACCCTACCAACAAGTCAAAGATACCAGAAGCAACCAGGCCTTTACGAATGTAGATGCTATTTTAGATGGTGATATAGATAAACTTTTAGAAGGTGTACTTATCGCTCAGGCAAAGTAGTCTAGGCTAGTACTTTATCTTTTAGCCTAAATACTGTGTCACAAAGTTCTGCCATCTGCTCATCATGTGTGACAAGCAGCAATCCCGATTCATTCTCTTTCACATAGTCCAAAAGTACACGCATCACAAGCTTTGCTGT
>JALWME010000004.1 GCA_027083995.1 Sulfurovum sp. | reverse complement strand
CCTATCATCGGTAAAGCTACAGAAGTCTACTACCTGGAAGATGGGGAATATGGATATGCCAAACAAGGTGTCGTTAAACTCTTCAATAGTGATGGTGAAAAAAGCTTTACCAAACAGGCACTCACTGCAGACAAAGTCTCTGCACAAAAAGATGGCTACCGTTTCTTTATGGAAAAAGAGATTTATGAACAGAGTTCCGTAATGACAGACACGATGATAGGTCGTGTTTTGGATGACTCTATCAATTTTGAAGAACTACCAAAAGATTTTTTTGATGGTATCTATGCTATTACCATCTGTGCATGTGGTACAAGTTATAATTCTGCACTTGCAAGTTCTTACCTTTTTGAACGTATAGGTAAGATGCGTTGTGATGTTGAAATAGCCTCAGAGTTTAGATACAAAGAACCTTTTTTAACACAAAAAACACTTTTTATTACCATTTCTCAAAGTGGGGAAACCGCAGATACACTCGAAGCACTTAAAATGGCAAAAGCTGCTGGAATGAAAACGCTTAGTATCTGTAATGTAGATAACTCCTCCATAGTCCGTGAAAGTGATGCAGCCATCTTAACCCGTGCAGGTATAGAAAAAGGAGTAGCCAGTACCAAAGCATTTGCCACACAAAGTATGACACTTTGGATGCTGGCACTGTATGTAGGACAAATCAGAGATACTATTTCTAAAGATATCATCAAAAGAGAAATAGATGCTATGATACATGCACCTAAAGCAGTCCTTGTAGACGATGCACTCCATGAAAGAATTCATAGACTTTCCAAACGTTATTTGCATGGACATGGTTTCTTCTTCATCGGGCGTGATATATTCTTCCCTCTTGCTCTTGAAGGTGCACTCAAACTCAAAGAGATTAGTTACCTTCACGCAGAGGGATATCCTGCAGGAGAGATGAAGCATGGTCCTATTGCTCTAGCAGATAGTGAACTCTTTACTATTGCATTGATGCCAAAAAGTATGCATTATGATAAAATCAAATCAAATGTAGAAGAATTAAGTGCCAGAGATGCAACCATCCTAGCCATTTCACCAGAGACATTTGACTTAGCCGATGACTTTATACAAACCAAATATGACTCTCACCCTATGTTAGAGTTTTTTGAAATGATGGTAGTCACACAACTCTTGGCTCTTGAAGTCTCTGTGAGACTTGGGAATGATGTGGATATGCCGAGGAACTTGGCTAAATCTGTGACGGTGGAGTAACTTTAACTCGTTACCATCCGTCCTCGGTGCTAATGCATACTTCACTTCAAAGAAAAAATGAACTCACACAAATATGTGCCTATGTTCTACTAGGCTGAACTAAAACCTCTAACGGTAAATGTAAGCCTTTGGCTAAATTATAAATCATAGTCAAAGATAATCCTACTTTACGATTAAGTACTTCAGAGACTTTACTTTTATTACCTATGTAAGGCACAAGGTCTTTTTGTTTGAGATGCATCTGCTCCATACGTACTTTGATGGCTTCTATGGGGTCTGGTTCGCTTATTGCCCAAGCTTTCTCTTCATACTTTTCTATGAGCAGTACTAACACCTCAAGCTCATCACTCTGTGGCGTACCTAGTGCTGGATTAATCTCCATAAGTTCATCTACTCTATCAAGAGCATTATTGTAGTCTGTTTCGTTATGTATGGGCTTTATACGCATCTATATCTCCTCTGCATTTATTTTATCATATTGGGCATGTGTACCTATAAATTTCACTCTGACTATCTTACGTAGATAATCAATATGAACTATGAGTCTATAGTCATTCCCTTTTATATTGAAAAC
>JALWME010000003.1 GCA_027083995.1 Sulfurovum sp. | reverse complement strand
AGATAGCCACTCATATAAGAGACTGATTTCGTACGACGCAAAGAGGCATACACCCCATAGGTAAGTCCACGTTTTACACGGATTTCCTCCATCATACGAGAACCAAATCCTGCACCACCAAGCAGATACTCTGCGATTTTTGCCTTATACTGCTCTTTGTCATTGTATGCAAAATGAAAAGGTGCACCAAAAAAGATGTAGGCCTGCTGTGTCTCTTCATAGATCTCCTGTAACGCTTTTGCATTGGATGCTTTGAATTTCTCTATCTCTTTACTTTCTACTTTTGGTAGTAAAGCAAGTATCTTGCTTACATATGCTTCGGCTTCTGAAGTCTCTATATCTCCTCCTACTACAGCAATAGCATTATTATATCCTAAGTGTGTCGTTATGAATTTTTGAATATCCTGCAATGTCAACTTCTCAATACTCTCTACTGTACCATCATAGGGTTTTGCCAAAGCAGTGTTTTTAAAGAGTATTTTACGTAATGCAGATGCGGCTATGTAGTCAAAATCACCCTGTTTTTGTTTAAGCCATCCCAACTTTTGATGCTTTATCTGTGTAAGTGCTTCTTTTGTATAATTTGGGTCTTTGAGCAATGCCATAACACTTTCAACAGCATAAGGAAATTCACTCTTAAGTGCTGACACTTCAAGTACCAGACTCTCACGTCCTACATGTACACCAATATCTACTGCATGTGCATCAAGCTTTGTTGCAAACCCAATGCTTCCATCTTTTGCAGTACCTTCATTTAAAAGTTTTGCTGCCATATCTGCCAGTCCGTCTATACTGTTTGAGAGATGTCCAGCATTTGTAAACACCAATTGTAAAGAGACAATAGGCAAATGTTTACTCTGTTCAAAAACAATAGGTACTTTAATCTCTTTTATAGTAATCTCGTTAAGGCTTGCTGCCATAGTTATTCCTTGCAATAATAGTAGTAAAATAAATAGTTTTTTCATTCGCTCTTCCTCATTAAATCACACGCTAGTGTGTTTTGTCGTTGTGAACACCCTTGAAAGCAGAGCGATTTGAGAACAACGACGCTTTTTTTGCTTCGTTTTTTTCTAAAAAAAATGAAGAGAGAAACAACGCCTCAATTCAAATCATAAGGCAGTTTAATCAAAAAAGATTAATAACGCTCTAAAATATCATACGCTGTATTACGCTTAGCAGGATTTTCTCCCACATCACGTATAAGCTTTATCATCTCTTCTTGGTTCATAGCATTGGCTGCCCCTGCTGCTGAGACAACGTTCTCTTCCATCATTGTACTTCCTAAATCATTGGCACCAAAAAGCAGTGCCATTTGCCCTATATAAGAGCCTTGTGTAACCCATGAACTTTGGATATTTGGTACATTGTCTAAAAACAGACGTGCCACTGCCAAGTAACGTAAATACTGATTGGGTGTGGTTTTGGTAATAGTCGGTAACTCACGTTTAAGCTGTGTATGGTCACTTTGATAACTCCACATAATAAAAGCTCTAAACCCACCTGTTTCATCTTGAAGCTGACGCACATAATCCCAGTGCTCGACTATCTCACGTGTGGTCTCTACCGTTCCGTACATCATCGTAGCTGTTGATTTAATGCCAAGCCTATGTGCCTGACGGTGCACTTCAAGCCAAGTATCTTTATCATGCTTTTTTGGAGCGATGATATCTCGCACGCGATCACTGAGTATCTCAGCACCTGCCCCTGGTATAGAGCTTAGACCTTTATCTTTAAGTCGTCTAAGTACTTCTTGGATACTTATTTTGGAACGCTTGGCAATGTAGTCTATTTCTATTGAAGAGAAACC
>JALWME010000002.1 GCA_027083995.1 Sulfurovum sp. | reverse complement strand
ACACAAAATGAAATAGAACTTCTAAAAGAAAAACTGGCATCATTGTCAAAAGAAGCAAAGTTTTATCTGTTTGGCTCCAGGGTAGATGACACTAAGAGGGGTGGAGACATAGATTTGTTGGTGGTTTCTGAAAAACTTGCAAAAAGAGATTTGCGTTACTTGCGTCTAGCCTTTTTTAAAGTCTTTGGTGAGCAAAAAATGGACATACTTTTAGACGATGGAAGGTTTGTAAACCCTTTTCATAAGATGATTTCACAAAAGGCAGTTGAGTTATGATATAATTATCATAGAAAAAAGGTAAAGGATATACATGGTAAGAGAAATCATCAAGCCACAAAGTGAAGAGTACACTATCCATATACCCAAAGAATATATAGATACACAAGTAGAAATATTGGTATTGCCTTTAGAAGATATGACTAAAACGTATTTAACACAAGAACAACAACAAGAATTGACTCAACGTATAGATACTTTTCACAAAGACAGAACTATAGGTCGAACATGGGATGAAATAAAATTAGAACTCAGTAGATAGCATATGACTATTAGATTACACCCCCTTGCCGAAGAAGATTTAGAAAAAGCATTAAATCACTATTCTGAGATAGATGAGGCACTAGAACTTAAATTTTTAAAATACCTAGAATTAACGTTTGATAAAATTTTGCAATCATCTCAGATGTATCCTTTTGAAAATGATTTTGCCCAAAAAGTTTTAATAGAAAAATTCTCTTATATTGTTTTGTATGAAAAATATGAAAATATAATAATGGTATTGGCTATTTTTCATACAAAACGTAATCCTAAAATTTTAAGTGATAGAGAATAATATTTGAAATATTATGAAATAGTCCTGCTTAGGTCATCTGCTCCCAATCTAACCTATGCTTCTACACAAACACTCTTTGTAGGTTCTGTTGTATCGGTACCTCTAAAGACTACAGTAAAAGAGGCAGTGGTCATAGCCCAAGTAAAAAAACCTGAGTTTGAAACAGCAGAGGTAAGCTCTGTGAGTGATAGATATTATCGTTCTGAACAGATGGAGATAGCCAAGTTCATCTCTGAATATTATTTTTCTTCTTTTTCTGAGGCGATCTCGCTGTTTTTACCATATACCGTAGGGTGTTGTGCCCCCACAACACCAAAAAATGAAACACAAAAAGGTGTTGTAAGGGTACAACACCCTACATTGACAGAAATCCAACAAAAAGCCTACAACCAACTCCTGCAAAAAGACAAAGCCCTCCTCTTTGGAGTCACAGGTGCAGGGAAAACAGAGATATTTATAAGCCTCTTTGCCAAGATGTTGGAAGAGGGTAAAACCTCTATATTTCTTATGCCTGAAATCTCACTTACCCCTCAGATGGAAAAACGTCTTAAAGTCTATTTTGGTGACACTGTAGCCATGTGGCACTCTAAGCTTACAAAGAAGAAAAAAGAGTCCATTTTAGCTGGCATAGAAGAAGGTAGCATTCGCATCATCGCAGGGGCTAGGTCTGCGTTGTTTGTGCCTTTATGTAACTTGGGACTCATAGTCGTAGATGAAGAGCATGATGACAGCTACAAAGCCATGATGCGTCCACGTTACCATGCACGAGATGTCGCTGTGCTTATGGGGCAGAAGTTAGGGGCTAAAGTGGTGCTGGCTTCTGCTACGCCTAGTATGTCCTCTTATTATAAGTATGATGTAGTAAAGCTAGAGAAACCTTTTATAGAAGCGAAAAAAACATATAGATTTACAGGGGGTAACAGTATTGACAGTACCATAGTGTCAACACTTGACAAAAACTATAAAAAACAAGCACAATCACTGCTGTTTT
>JALWME010000001.1 GCA_027083995.1 Sulfurovum sp. | reverse complement strand
GACGGACATTAAAGCCCAATACTACAGCATGCTCAGAAGCATCTGCAAGTGTCAAATCACTCTCTGTCACTCCACCTACACCTTCATGTATAATGTTTACTTTTACCTCTTCATTTCTAAGCTTTTCTAAGCTGCCTTTAATGGCTTCAAGTGAACCTTGAACATCTGCTTTGATGATAACAGGAAGTGCTTTAAGCTGCCCTTCTGCAATAAGTGCAGAGAGGTCATCAAGCGTGGCTTTTGTACTTTTAGAAAGATCTTTTGCTCTCATAAACTCTGCTCGTTTTTCTGCAAGTTCACGTACCTCTTTATCTGTACCCATGGCGATAAGTTCTTCACCCGCTCCTGGTACATCATTAAGTCCTACAATAGCTGCTGGCGTAGATGGTCCTATCTCTTTTACATTTGAGCCATCATCAAGTCTAATCGCTTTAATACGCCCATAGGTTTTACCTACAATCACATTATCACCTACGCTAAGCGTACCATTTTGGACAATCACATTCGCAACAGGTCCAAAACCTTTTTCTACAGAAGCTTCAACAACAACTGCTTTAGCATTTCTACTCGCATCAGCAGTAAGTTCCATAAGCTCTGCTTGAAGCAAAATAGTCTCGAGTAAATCATCTATACCCTCACCAGTATGTGCTGAGACTGGTATAAACTCATACTCACCACCCCAATCAGTTGAAACGACTTCTATCTCAGAGAGTTGTGCTTTAAGGTTATCTGGATTTGCTGCTTCTTTGTCCATTTTGTTCATAGCTATAATCATAGGAACGCCCGCAGCTTTCGTGTGTGCGATGGCTTCTTTTGTTTGAGGCATCACACCATCATCTGCAGCGACAACGATGATGACGATATCTGTTGCCTGAGCTCCACGTGCTCTCATTGCAGTAAATGCTTCGTGACCTGGTGTATCAACAAAAGTAATTTTTTTGCCATCTTTTTCAACCTGGTAAGCACCTACATGCTGCGTAATGCCTCCAGCTTCCTTGTCTGCCACTTTGGCTTCACGTATTTTATCAAGCAGTGAAGTTTTACCATGGTCAACATGCCCCATGATAGTAATTACTGGTGCTCTCTCCTGTGCATTTTCATCTTTTATGGCATCGTAGGCATCTGTGTAATCAAGTTCATCCAGAGGATTTACTGTTGTCACTTCTACCTCAAACTCATCTGCGAGTATCTCTATCTCATCTTTAGACAAAAAGTCATTTTTAGTCACCATCATACCAAGGGCAAATAGTACACCTATCACCTCACCTACTTTACGATTGACCTGTTCTGCAAACTCATAGACCCTTACATTTTCAGGTATCTCTATGCTGGTCACTGCTTCTAGATTTTCTTCTTTCACATATTTCTTACGTTTACCACCACGCTTCAGTCCACGTCTTTGTTGAGAACGAAATGGTGATTTACCTTTAATGGATCCACCATTTTGAGCTTCACGCTTTTTCATCTCTTCTTTACGTTTTTGCTCTTGACGCATCATCTCTTCATAGATATTTTTATCAGAAAAATCCAAAAGTACTACCTCTTCTCCACCAAATCCAGAGTCTATATCACCAGACATACTGTCATGATTGAAGATATCTATCTTCGTACCTGTGTCTCTTGCTTCTGCTACTTTTTTAGGTTTCTTTTTGGCTACATAAGGTTCATGATTACTTGATCCAAATGAGATTTTAGTACTTGCTCTTACAGGTGCGGGCTTTGCTTTTCTAACGATTTTAATACCGCCACGAGAAAGTACTTTGCGTGCAGGATTGGCTTGGGCATCGGTATTTTCTCCTTCAGGGTTTGCAACTGGTTCTACTTTTTTACTTGCTACAGAGATACCTTTACGTACCTTTGCAGTTTTTGGTTTTTGGGGTGCAATATCTTCTGTCATCTCTCCTTCTGCTGCAGACTCTGTAACTTCTTCTGATATAGTCCCTTCTGCTTTAACATCTTTGACTGTCCCAACTCTCTCTTCTGCTGGTTTCTGGGGTGCCACTTCTTCAGAAGCTTCTACTGTTTTAGGTTCTTCACTCTCTTTTGGGGCCTCTACTTTTTTCTTAATAACCGTAATCTTCTTTTTCGTACTAGGCTTTTTAAAGTTTTTTGGTAATGTGCCAGAGATTGCATAATCTACAAGTATTCCTGCATCATCAAGGCTGATGGTACTGTTGGCAACTTTGACATCAAAGCCTAATTCTTTAGCTTTCTCTATCAGGTCTGCGTTTGAAAGTCCTGCTTCATCTGCTATTTCTTGGATTTTAACTTTATCCATTATTCATTAACTCCTTTAAAAGCTTAGTGAATGGTTCTAATTCCTGCTTAAAACGTTTCACTAAGCCTTTAACTTTTTTTTCATTTTGAATACACTCAACACAAAGGTAAAAACTTCTACCTGTTCCTGTAAATGCTACTATCTCTTTGCCGTTTTGTCTAAGCCGTATCATAGTGTTTTGTGGGTAGCGACTTCGGCAAGCAATACACATACGTGTTGGCTGTGTGTTTTTCATCGCGTATTATACCTAAAAAGAGATTAAGTACTTCTCTTAACTTTTAGTGATGATGCCATTGTTGTCTAATCTGAGGTTAAAAACCCTAAATTGCGGAAATTTTGCCTGTAATGCTTTTGCCATTTCATCTGCATCTTTTTCATATACCAAATTAAAAAATGTAGACCCAGAACCTGAAAGCGTAGACATCAAAGCACCATGACGAAGTGCCAACTTTTGTACATCAAAAAGTTCAGGCATCATCTTCATACGACGTGCCTGATGCAACTTGTCTTTTGCTGCAATACGTAATAAATCCCAAGACTCCGACATAAAGAGTGCTGTCATATAAGAAGACCTAGAGAGAGAATATACCGTCTCTTCTTTTCTATACATTTTAGGCAGTATCGTCCTGGACTTTGCCGTAGAAATGGTGCGATTAGGCACAACGACTACTGCTCTTAGGTACTCAGGCAGACGTCTTTTTTTACTATATACCCTATCGCCCTCTACACATGAAACATTAAACCCCCCCATCACAGCAGAAGTGATATTGTCTGGGTGATACTCATAACGTAATGCAAGATTCAAAATCTCTCTTTTATTGTATTTTCTATCTGCTGCTGTATACGCCCCTGAAAGTGCTGCCACTATCACAGCAGAAGAAGAGCCTAACCCCCGTGAAATTGGAATACGATTATGAAACTCAAATCTAAAATTATCTTCTCTGCCTGTGAGTTTTTTATAATTTTCATTAAAGATACTCAAAAAAAGTGAATTTTTTTTAATTCTGGGGTTTTGACTGCCTTCACCATGCGTAGAGAGACTCAAAAATTTTGAAGGTGTAACAGTGATTTCATTTCTTAAATCAACTGCCAATCCAAGCGTATCAAATCCAGGTCCTAAATTTGCTGATGTGGCTGGCACAGATACAAACATACTATTTATCCATTCTAAACAGCTGGCAGACTATACTCAGGGGTTGACTCTTCATCAAGCTTTAGATCATGAATACTTTGAGGTAATGCAAAACTTTCTTTTGCTCTATCTGCGTTTTTTGGCTGTTCATATTTTTTTGTTATTATAGTCTCTTTTTCCTTGATAAAATAGAGATTTCCTATGGCTTTGATAGGTTGGTTATCATTTACTGCAAAACCACTACAGCCAAAACACTTTATACCCCGCAGTATTTCTATGCTTTTCAAGATAATATAGGTAAGCTTTATCGCCATATAGGAGCCAGGACCGCGTGTATAGATAATCTTTTCAACATTATAGCTATCTAAGCACTCTTTTATCATAGGTACAAGCACTACAGAGGTCTTTTTGTCTGTATGCATTGTTTTAATAAGCGTATCCTCTTCATACACACCCAAAAGAAGAGGAGAAGCTATAGGTATAATAAGCAGAGTAACTTTAGGCAAAGGCTTTGGCAAAGGCTTTACTCTCTAAAGTTTCAACTTCAACAAAATCATAATTTTTACTGTCTGAAAGTAGTTTGGAAGTCAATTTATAATTTAAGTGATGGCTACCTGCAAAAGACTCATATGCACCCATTACATTATGCCCCAAAACCATCATATCACCCATAGCATCTAGTATTTTATGTCTTACAAATTCATTATCAAAACGTAAGCCCTCAGGGTTTAGTACTTTATGTTCATCCAACCCAATAGCATTTTGCAATGATGCACCAAGGGCTAGATTTTGACTTTGCAGATACTGAATATCTTTAGCAAAACCAAAAGTTCTAGCACGTGCTATCTCCTCTACAAAGTTATACGTTGAAAAAGTAAAGCTTTCGCTTTGTACACCGATGACAGGGTGTTCAAAATCTATTTTGAAATCAAAGGTAGCTGCAGTAGAAGGAGAAAGTTTTACAAATTTATCCCCTTCTTGTACTTCGACAACTTTATTTACACGCAGAATTTTTTTAGACCTATTTTGTTCTTCTATACCTGCTTCATCCAGCAAAAGACAAAATGAAATAGAAGAACCATCCATGATGGGCATTTCATTTCCATCTACTGTTACACGTAAATTGTCTATACCATACGCATATACAGCAGAAAGGAAATGTTCGATAGTAGAGATAAATCCTTTCTCATTACCAATCACCGTAGCCATACGTGTATCGATAACACTATCAGGAGAAAGAGGTACACTCATTGCCAAATCTTCACGGTAAAAGACTATACCTGCATCAACATCTAATGGCTCTAAACGCAAATGAATAGGCTCCCCTTTGTGCAGACCAATTCCCACTACTTCAACAGGCTTTTTGATGGTTCGTTGCTGCATGACTATCACCCTTCATAATGTATATTCATGTAAGTATAACATAGTTAAAGTGAATTATTTGTGTATTGACGAATCTACTGCTTACCCACAATAATTTTATCAGCAACTTTAAACACATCATCTATGTTTGTCTTAATCCAATTTGTATCAAACCATTCAACAGGTCTCACCTCTACCCCTTGCACCAAAATTCCAAAATGCAAATGGTCTCCAAGGGCTAGACCAGATGTACCTGTTTTTGCTATAGATTGACCTGCTTGCACCTCATCACCCTCCTTGACAAGAAGCTGTGAACAGTGTCCATAGAGTGAATATAGCCCTAAACCATGATTAATCATTGGCATATTCCCATAAATACCATTTTCATCTGCATAGACTACTTTCCCTGCATTAGACGTCTTAATCACAGCCATTTTTGTGCTGGCTAAGTCATATCCGACATGGTAAGACTTAGAAACCTCATTGCCTTTAGAGTGATAATAGTAGTGCCTTTCATCTCCATAACTTGCTACTTTTGCACCGTTTTTAAGTGGATAAAACTTGTGTATTTTCCAACTATCCAACATACTGGTTTCTATTTTTTTACTTAAGGAATGAATGAGGTCTTCATTTTTTAAACGCATTGTCTCATTGATAGCTCTAAGTTTGTCCAACTTATCATCTATCCCTGCATATTCAGGATCGCTTGATGCCAAATCTGTGATTTTTCCATCTATAAACTTATCTTTTGCTTTAATCCAGGAAACCCTGTATTTACGATTTTTCAGATAAAAAGGTATCTCTGTGACCCTTTTATTTTTAGCACTGTCGGTTGCGATAATTTTAGCCTTAAAGTCTGTTTTGTTAAAAGGCCATGCTACAAGTGCTGCGTAGTAACCCTCTTTTTTATACGGCTGCACTTGAAACTTCCTGTCACCTGCTTGTATATAGAGTTCATCTAAGTTATCGTCATTGGCCTGAAATACGACTAAAGCAGAGCCTCCCTGTGTGATACTGTATGAATTTGAAAGCACATTAATATTTGGTCGTTTATAGTCTACGTTTATATCTATGGTTTTAACTGTTTTATTACCTTGAAAAAAATTCCAAAAACTATTGTCATTGACAGATACTTTTAACAGCAGGTGTGTTGCTTTGGGGTCAAGTGTTTTAGACTTTGGATACTTGACTAAAAGTGTTTGCTCTTTTGCATTTTGTGTAAAGTCTCCCTGCCCTACTATAAGACTTTGCATTCCATCACTCAAAACAAGTTCAAAATGCTTAAGTGCCACATTGTCTGAAATCTTCAGCGTTAAAGGGTCTGTCCTGTTCCAATAAAGTTTATCTTGGGTATGTACCACAGGAGCAACTCTCTCAAACTCAGGTGCAGTATAGATATACCCTGCTCCTGCAAATAGTGCAAGAAGTATGATGACACTTATTATTTTACTTCCGCTTTTTTTACTCTTTCTATTTCTCATTGATTAATCCTAATTCTTCTATCTTCTTTAAAATTGTATCTATACTTATCTGTAATCCACATTGTTTTAAGGTAAATCCTGCAGCCACTTTATGACCTCCACCACCAAAAGCAATGGCTACTTGCAAAACATCCACTTTTTTACTTCGTAATGATATACGGATATCATCTTCCAGCTCCATAGCAAAAAGTGCCACTTCAACTGTAGCCAGAGATCTTGCATAATCTACAATACCTTCCATATCAGGCACATTTGCTCCTGTAGCTTTGATATCTTCTTGTGTCACACTCAAGATGGCTATTTTGGCATCATTGTACAAAGTCAAAGAACCTAAAGCCTTTTGTAAAATACGCAATGAGCTTAAGGGACGTCGTTGTGTAAAGTTATATGCTATTTCATCTGGCTTTGCTCCTGCCTCCACCAATTTTTGTGCTACCCCAAATACTTCTTTGTTGACTGATGTGTTAGTAAAATAGCGTGTATCAGAAAGAAGTGCCGTATAAAAACAAGTCGCCGCCTGCTCTGTTACATTATAGTGTGTATTAAAAAGTGCAAATGCCACCTGTGAAGAAGAAGCAAACTCAGGAATCACTACATTGATACTGCCGTACTGTGTATTGCTTTGATGATGGTCAATGTTGAGTATCTCTCTTTTGCTTAAATCAAAACCCAGTCTATCTATAGAACCACAATCACAAGAGATAATAAAAGAGTCTTTGTAATCCATACGATGTTTAATCTTCTTGAAATTTGGCAAAAAATCAAGATGCAAAGGTAATGTCGTTGAAGCATTTACCACTTCTACTTTTTTACTCCTGTCTTGACGTAACAGTGCATAGATACCCAATGCAGTACCTAAGGCATCTGCATCTGGATTAAGATGAGACAGTATGGTTATGGCATTTACATTGTCTAGCTTCTTTTTTACTGCATCTACAGTAACTCTTTGCATAAGCATTATGACCTTTCTATAAAAAATAATGAGATAGAGCTATAGATAAAATATAAGGGTACCTCTAAGTTAGTTTAGAATTACTCTAACTTTGATTATTGGATTTGTCTACTCAACTTTCATAGACAAATCAATCCAATTTGCCTGATGTATCACTGAACCCGAACTAATTGCATCTACGCCTGTTTGTGCAATTTCTCTTATAGTATCCAATGTAACATTTCCACTGGCTTCTAGTAAAATATGCGGATAGTTTGCATCTCTATATCTTACCACATCTCTTGTTTGTTCCAGACTCATGTTGTCACACATCACTATGTCTGCTCCAGCTTTCATAGCCTCCTGTGCCATTACTACACTCTCACATTCTATCTCTACTTTGGAAGTAAAAGGAATTTTGAGACGTACTTCTTTCATAAAAGTATCCAAATCATCTATGGTTTTGAGGTGTGTATCCTTAAGCATCAGACAATCATCAAGTCCCATACGGTGATTTATGCCACCCCCACAACGTACTGCATACTTTTCAAAAACACGAAGCAATGGTCTGGTTTTTCGAGTATCAAGGAGTTTTACACCTGTATCTGCTATGGCATCTACATACTGTGCTGTCAGTGTTGCTATCGAAGAAGCATGAAGCACCATATCCAGTATAGAACGTTCTAATGAGAGTATGGTTTTAGAATCCCCAGAGATAAAAAAAAGTTTTTGACCTTTAGAAAAAGAGTCTCCATCCTTTATATTCCACTCCAACGTCAAGTCATGCATCTTAGCGAAAACATCCACATACTCCTGCCCAGCAAATACCCCGTCACTTTTAGCAATGATATACGAACGAATAGATTTAGACGTACTTATACGAGCAAACAAATCCCCTCTTCCCAGGTCTTCGGCTACCAAGGCTTTTAAAAACTCTTCTTTTAACATCTATTTCCTTTAAAATCAGGTGACTAGGTATATACTTTTTGCTTATCTCATTCACAGCCAACCTGGGTAAACCAAGATGTATGCTGACTTCAGCCTACATAAAACCATATTTGGCACAATTATAGCACTATTTCTTTATATCTTATCTTTCTTTTTTTAGAAATATTTGAGTTACTTTGACAAAAACTTGACATTTTTATGGTACACTTATTTATAA